>DHOF01000095.1:0-5691 GCA_002411615.1 Ruminococcaceae bacterium UBA5397 | reverse complement strand
TTGCAGATGAGAGTCTTGTCTTCGTACATTTGATTTTACCTCGCTTTGGATGATAAGATTTTGCCCCTAGACGGATTCACACCGTCGCCTTTGATTAACAACGCTCTAACTTAAGCTACTAGGGCATATTAAAAAAGAAAGCTATTACTAAAATGTTTGTCTGAGCTTAAGGCGGGCACGTTGTAGAGCATTATCAGCCGCTTTCGCAGTAATCTTTAACTGCACTGCAATTTCAGAATAGCTGTTCCCATTAAGATATGACCTTAGCACTTTTTGTTCCATTTTAGATAAGTTCTTTTCAATTTTATGCTTGAGAAGTTCGAATCCTTCCATTGCCATAATCCGTGCTTCTGGATTTTCCTCTTCGGGAGAAAAAAGTTCTTCTTTCTCAAAAAGCGGAACAGAAACATTTAGCAAACGGTTTTTATCATTTGTTGCTTTGCGATAAGCAGATAAAATACGATTTCCGATACAAACGGCTGCATATGTTCGAAAAGAGGCTGTTCCTTCCGGTTGAAAACTACAGGCGGCCGAATAAAGCCCCATTAGACCTTCCTGACAAAGATCATCTCCATCTAACATTGCACAGCGATAAGGCAGAACTTTGATCCTCACCAAGGATAAATAGCGCTCTGCAAGTTCTGAAAACGCATCTGGATTTCCGGCTTTTATCAAAGCTGACAACTCAATATCAGAAAGCCCCTCTTCCGGCGTTTTCACACTCGTTTTCACACTTTACACCTCATGAACATCCAATTGAAAAACTGTCATTATAATACAGCATTTCTTAGATGAAGTCAATAAATATTTTTCGAGTTGTCCAAAAATTGTTTTTTATATTGCATAGGTTTCATAAAATATCACAAAATATGAGCTTTTTTTACCCTTTTCCAAAGGAAAAGTTGTATAATAAAGGAAGTTTATCCGGAGGGGGTTAAAAATGGTCACTCAGATATGTAGTATGGGAATTTACGGTTTTACTGCGTTCCCAGTTTATGTAGAAGCAGATGTAAGCCGAGCACTTCCATCCTTTGAAATTGTTGGGCTTCCGGACGCCGCTGTACGGGAATCCAGAGACCGCGTCCGTTCCGCAGTTAAAAATTGTGGGCTTTCCTTTCCTACCGGAAAAATTATTGTAAACCTGGCTCCAGCTAATCAGAAAAAGGAGGGTTCTATTTATGATTTGCCGATTTTTATAGCTCTCCTCTGCGCCTCCGGTCAATTAAAAGGGGAGTTTCGGGATACTGTATTTCTTGGAGAGCTTTCTCTTTCCGGAGATCTTCGGCCCATTAAAGGGGTACTGCCCATGGCGATCGCCGCTTTCGAAGCAGGATTTCAAAAAATGATTATTCCGAAAGCCAACGCAGCGGAAGCTGCTGTTGTAGAAGGCATGAAGGTTTATCCCATTCAAGATGTGAAAGAACTTTTAAAATTTCTCCATGGAGAGATTAAAATTTTACCGCAAACTCCTGAGGCTCCAACTTTAAAATCGGAGCAGAGTTTACCTGATTTTGCGGATGTTCGTGGGCAGGAACAGGCCAAACGTGCTTTGGAAATTGCTGCTGCCGGTGGGCACAATATTCTTTTGATTGGTCCTCCCGGTTCTGGAAAGAGTATGTTGGCAAAATGTCTGCCTTCTATTTTGCCTGACCTGAGCTTTGAGGAACAAATTGAAACGACGAAGCTTTATTCAATCGCCGGAGAGCTGCCAGAAGGTTCCTCTTTGATTCAAAGAAGGCCTTTTAGATCCCCTCACCATACTGTTTCTGCTGCAGGATTATCAGGAGGCGGACAGATTCCTCATCCTGGGGAACTTTCACTTGCACATAATGGGGTACTCTTTTTAGATGAACTCCCACAATTTAACCACACTGCTATTGAAGCACTTCGCCAGCCTTTGGAAGATGGCACGGTTACAATTTCCCGCGTCAGCGGTAGTATTCGCTATCCCTGTTCTGTCATGCTGGTTGCTGCAATGAATCCATGTCCGTGTGGATATTACGGTCATCCGACCAGAGAATGCATCTGTACACCTCAAGCTGTCAGCCGCTATTTAAACCGTGTCAGCGGACCGCTTCTCGACCGCCTTGATCTTCACATTGAGGTGCCGCCTGTTGCTTATGAAGCTTTAGCTAGTAAGCAAAAAGCGGAGCCCAGCAGTGCGATAAAGGAAAGAGTACAGGAAGCCAGAAAAATTCAGAATCAAAGATTTTCGGGCACTAATATTCGATCAAACGCAAAAATCACCCCTGAATTTCTACAGCAAGCATGCAGACTGACTCCCCCGGCAGAAATGCTTTTAAAAAAAGCATTTCAAAAGTTAGGACTCTCTGCAAGAGCATATAATCGTGTATTAAAAGTCTCTAGAACGATTGCAGATCTTGACCGGCAGAAAGATATTTTGCCCCGTCATGTAGCAGAAGCAGTACAATACCGGTCACTGGACCGCAAATACTGGAATAGACAAATATAAAAAATTAAAAGAGGGCATATCCCTAAAGATAGGATATGTCCTCTTTTTTATAATCTTTTTTCCAATGTTAAAGGAGAGCCGGAGAAAAAACAAATTTCGTCAGCGAATTGCTCCGCCTCTTCTAAATCGTGGGTCACAAAAATAATGGTCTTTCCTTTCGAACTGGAACGAATCAAATCCATACACTGCTTTTTAATGGCTGCATCCATCGCATGAAACGGTTCATCTAAAAGCAACAATTCTCGATCCGCCGCTAATGCGCGAGCCAAAGAAACACGCTGACACATTCCACCCGAAAGAGAAGCAGGTGATTTTTCTTCCTCTCCCTCTAAGCCGACTTTTTTTAGCCAGCTTTTCGCTTCTATCCTTGTGTCTTTTCTTTTCCCCGGCAAAATCGCCGCAATATTATCTTGTGCTGAAAGCCATGGAAAAAGTCGGTCTTCCTGAAATGCAAAGCTTACTGAAAAGGGATTATCAACCATATCGGTTTCGACTGCTTGCAGCCCACATAAAACACGCAGCAAAGTCGTTTTTCCGCAGCCTGAAGGGCCTGTCAAACAAGTAATCTTTCCTAAAGAAAAATTCATACTTAAATCTTTAATTACAATTTTTTCTCCGAAAGAAACATTTAAATGGTTAACTGATAATTTCATAAAATTCCCTGCAAATTAAATCTTTGAAGTATCTTTTTCATGCTCCAAAGAATCAGTTTTTCAAATATCACACTTAAAATTACAACAACAACGGTCCATGCAAATAAGTCAGTTGTCTCAAGATAAATTTTCGAAGCATAAATATTTCCGCCAATCGATCTTTTGGCATTCGCAAGAACTTCGGCGGCAACGCCTGCTTTCCAAGCAAGCCCCAATGCAATTGTACAGGCTGCAGAAAAATATGGAAGCACCGAAGGAAGATAAAACAGAAAAAACTTTTTGCTTTTAGGAAAGGAAAAAACTTCTGTTACTTCATCTAAATCTCTGTCTATTTTCAGAATTCCTTCTGAGAGATTGCTCCAAATGATTGGTAACACCATCAAAAAAGACGCCAATATTGGGACTTGATTTGCAGATAGCCAAACCAAAGCTAGGATAATAAAAGACGCAACCGGAGTGGCTTTTATGACGCTTAGAAGCGGATAAAATAAAAAATCAAGCATCGAAAAGCGTGTCGTCAGATAGGCGAGAATGGTACCGCAGACAACCCCTAGCAAGAACCCTAAGCAAACACACCCTATCGAAGTTGTGATCGACTGCCAAAATACTGACTGAACGATCAGCTCGATAATTCTTCTTGCCACCGAAACAGGTGATACTAAAAGGATCTCTTGTCCGATCAGCTGAGCTGCCACTTGCCACAGTAAAATCCAAAATAAAACTGCAAAAGATTTTTTTAAGAAACGAAAATCAGTTTTCGATGTAATAGAAATCATCTTGTGGAAGTGCCCCTCCTACCGATTTCGGATTAAAATCATATAAAACCTGCAAGAACGGTTGAATGCTGTCTTTCATTTTCTGTCCGTCAATATAAACGATATTACAATTTGGAATTGCTTTTTCTGCAACTTGTGCAGGAATTGCGAGATAAGTTTCTGCTAATTTTGCTGCTTCAGCTGGAGAAGAATTTGCAAATTGTGTACTCGATTCATATGATTTTAGGAAATCGTGTACTGCTTGCGGGTTCTTCTCTGCAAATTCTTTGCGTACGACCAAACATCCCATAGAAAGAACACTTCCATCCGAAGTGGCTTTATCCCATTCTGAAGTCAAATCCAACGAGCGCTTGACTTCGCTGTTTTTTGCAAGCACTTGTGTAACAAAAGGTTCCGGCAAAACTGCGATTGATACTTTCCCGGCAATTACTTTTGCTGCAAGTTCACTGTGTTCAGAAGAATAGGAGATCGTAACATCCTTGCCTGGTTCCAAACCATTTTTCTGAAGAATGTAATTCAACGCATATTCAGGAATTGCACCTTCTCCAGAAGCCTCAATCGACTTTCCTTTAAGATCCTGAATAGAAGAGATCGTTTCCCCATTTGTAACGAGCCAAAGTACGCCCAAGGTATTGACCGCTGCCATCTGAATATTTCCAGAAGTCTTTTGATAAAGCGTTGCTGCCAGGTTTGTTGGAATGGCAGCAATATCTGCATTTCCTGAAGCCAATGCGGATACAATTTCATCAGGAGCAGTATCAACAGAAAATTCATAAGAAGAATTTTCTGAGGCGGCTTGATCCATCATTTGGAGCATTCCAAACCCGGTTGGGCCTTTTAATGTTGCAACGTGTACCTTTGTCCCACTTATCTGTGAAGGGACCGAAGAAGGCACTTCTGAGTTTGCTTTAGTAGTACCACATCCAGCAGTAGAAATCAACATCAAAAAAGCCGATGCCAAAGCAAAAATCCTTTTTTTACAAATCATGATTGGATTCTCCTTGCATTTATCAATATCAATTCAATTCCGAAGCCGGCGAAAATTCTAAAAGTTTTTCTGCTTTCAAAAAATAAATGGTTCTTCCAATCCGATGGATAATTTTATTTTCTTCCAGCACATCAAGATAACGATAGAGAGTAGCACGACTGATATTCAGCACTTCAGACAGCTCTGTAAGACTACAGGGAAGCTGAACCGGAGAGGTATGACCCGCGCGTATATAAAGAGATAAAAGCCATGCACTCAATCTGCCCTCTCCTGTGCGGCTGGAGCAATCGGCAAGTCGTCCGGTTAGATGAGTAACCCGGTCAGACAAATAAGTAATATAGTTTTCAGCCGATTTTGGTTCAGCGCAAAATAAGCGCTGCAAGCAGTCTCGTTGCATTTGCAACAAATGTCCAGCTTTATCGGAATATAAATCCGATGGAGCTTCTTCTCCTATTCGAAAAGCTGCTCCAACTCCGAATAAATCTCCACTTTGAAATCGTTTTAAAAATAATTTTGTGTCTTTTCCAATCCTGCGAAAAGCTTTCCATTCGCCTGAAAGCACCAAAACAATTCCTTTAGGATCATGAATCAATTCTCCACTCCCATAGTGAAAGCATCTGCAAGCATCATCATAAAAACAATTTTTTACAATTTTATCATCAACACGGTCAAAAAGAAACACCTTTGAAAAAAGCGAAAAGTCTTTTTCTTCTTTTGAAATCGGTTCCATAAATCCTCCAACTTGCCTCTTATAATACAAATTACACTTAAAGTATATCTAATTTCCATTATTTAGTCAAG
>DHOF01000159.1:6184-6455 GCA_002411615.1 Ruminococcaceae bacterium UBA5397 | reverse complement strand
ATATCCGACCATACAATAGGAATCCACGCTATCTTTGGCAGAATGAGTATTGAGATAGTTATAAATGACGCTGAATGCGTGAGCGCCATAATAATCGTCAGAATTGATCACAGCAAACGGGCCGTCAAGAAACGGCTTTGCACTTAAAATTGCATGGCAGGTTCCCCAGGGCTTTTCGCGGCCTTGAGGAACGGAAAAGCCTTGAGGCAAATTAGAAAGTTCTTGATAAGCGTATTTTACATTTATCACCTTTTCCAGGCGATTTCCGATT
>DHOF01000159.1:0-5900 GCA_002411615.1 Ruminococcaceae bacterium UBA5397 | reverse complement strand
TTTAAACCACCGTAGCGGCTTCCCATTCCGGCAGCCATTACGACAAGAACAGGTTTTTGGTTCATATAAAGTCCTCCCAAAATTCTATCAAATCTTTTTTATTATATTGCAAAGGAAGTTTTCCTGCAACTGCAAAATTGCTTCATGCTTGACAATGAAGTGCATGTTGCGCTATTGTTTCCTTGAAAAATATATCAATGGAGATTGATTTTTTATGCAGACAATTGATGAAGCTTTGCAAAAACTACAACGTTCGAAATTTCGCTCACGTTTTCATTTAAAAGAAAAAGACAAGCTCTATATTAAGAAAAAAGGAATGGAAACAATCCGACGTCATGCACAGGATTTTGTGCGGGAGCGGCTTGCTCCTGCACAGATTCCAAATGACGGTAAACAGACCCCTATGCGTGGACACCCTGTTTTTATTGCACAGCATGCCTGTGCCTGCTGCTGCCGCGGGTGTCTTCATAAATGGTATCGAGTGCCGGAACAGATCGAACTTTCTTCCCGCCAACAAGAACAGATCATAAATCTTTTGATGGAATGGATTAAAAGAGAGATGCTTATTCCATAAAATATGGTTTTTACAGCCAATTTTGATAAAAAATCAGGACTATTTTGGGAATAGCGGCAAAAATCGGGCATTTTTACTTGCATATAACGGGAAAATACGTATAATACAAGAAGCGGCCATAAAAGGCCCTTTAATAGAAATCCTTTTAAAAGGAGGATAAAGATGAAAAAAATAATTTGTATATTGATGACGGCGGCACTTTGTTTTTCTGTGTTGCTTTGTGGCTGTGGACAAGTTTCTCCGCTTTCTGCAGAAAGTGGGAAGGCTTCTTCCGAGAATAAATTAGAGGGAGAACTTAAAATTAATGTGGCACAAGGAAGCTATGCTAAAAATATGTGGCAGCAGCTTGCCAACGCTTTTGTGAAAGAAAATCCCGGTGTAAAAGTCACGATTACGGTAGATCCTGAAATTGAAACGCTTACGGATCAAATGAAAGAGGCCGGAGATTGCCCGGATTTGATGTTTGTTCCTCTTGGACGCACACAGGGGATGACGGAAACCGAATTGGAGAACAACGCGATGATTGATCTTTCCGATCTTTTAGGAGAAGTAATTCCGGGTGAAGCGAAAACAGTGAAAGATAAGATGCTGCCGGGCGTTAATAATGGGGCGTTTTCCAAGAACGGAAAACAGCTACTGCTGCCTAGCTTTTTTAGCCCTGCCGGTCTTGTTTATGATCAACACCTGTTTCAGGAAAATGGGTGGCAGGTACCGAAAACATGGGACGAGATGTGGACTCTTGCCGATCAGGCAAAAGCAAAGGGAATTTCACTTTTTGCCTATTCAAAACCGGAAGATTTGGAAACTTTCTTTTATGGAATGCTGGCAAATATCGATCCTACACTGCTGTCTAATGTGTGCAACTATCAGGAGGGTGTCTGGAATTCGGATCAAGGGAAAAAAGTGCTCGACACTTTTGCAAAATTAGCTTCTTATACCGATGGAACAGTTCCTGCGAATGCAAACGATGAAAATTATCTCAAAAATGAACAGCTTTTGCTGGAGGATAAGGTCCTCTTTATGCCTGGTGAAAGCGGAATCCTTGACCAGACTGCACAAGAGACAAAGGCAGAAGGTTTTGAATGGGGATTTGTCCCAGTGCCATCTTTTGAATCCGGAAAAAATCAGACGCTTTATACGGTAACCAGTGAATGTTGGATTCCTGCAGCTGCAGAGGATCAGGAACTGGCTAAAAAGTTTTTGGTTTGGTCTTATAGCGATGAAGCAGCTGCTATTTGTGCTCAATTTGGAGAAACAACCGTCGTCCAGAAAGCCGAAACACAGCTTGATCAGGCACATCAAGCGTTTTATTCTCAGTATGGGGATCAGCTTACAAACGGCCTGATTACGAACGAATTTTTTCCAGCGGGTGCTTCTGATATGAAAGATTTTCGCAACAGCCTTTTCGGAACTTTTGGGTCTCTTGTCAGCGGGGAGGTTACTTCGGAAAGTTGGAGCCAGGGCGTCATTACCGCAACGGATACTTTGCGAACAAAAAGAAACACATCAACTTAAATAAGCGGAAAAGAAAAGTTTTTAACTTTTCTTTTCCGCTTCCTTTTTCTAAGATAATACTTGACATTCTAAAAGCTTATGATATACTACAATTAGATGACTATCTAATAGACATACATCTAAATAAAGAAAAATCCGGAGGGAAAATTATGCTGAAAATTTCTGAATTTTCAAAAACGTATGCAGGCGGCAAAAGAGCGGTGGATCATCTGAATTTGGAGGTCCATTCCGGCGAAATTCTTGGCTTTATCGGACATAACGGAGCGGGAAAAACGACGACGCTGCGCGCTGTTGCAGGGATTCTCGATTTTACCGAAGGAGAAATCACCATTGATGGGCATTCGATTCAAAAGGAGCCAGTAGAAGCTAAAAAAGTGATGGCTTTTTTACCGGATAATCCTGATATTTATGAATTTCTTACCGGCATTAAATATCTGAATTTTCTTGGAGATCTGTATGAGATTCCCGCAAAAGTGCGGGAAGAGCGGATTAAAACTTATGCGGATGCATTCGAAATTACAGGCGTTCTAGGAAGTGCAATCGGCGGATACAGTCACGGGATGAAGCAGAAACTGTCTCTGGTTTCTGCTTTTATGCGCAAGCCGAAGCTTCTGATTCTAGATGAACCTTTTGTGGGACTCGACCCACAGGCTTCCTTTTTGCTCAAAGGCTTTCTGCATGAAATGTGCAAGACGGGAGGAGCAGTCTTCTTTTCTACGCACGTTTTGGAAGTGGCAGAGAAGCTTTGTGACCGGATTGCAATTATTAAGCAGGGAAAGCTGATTAAGGTGGATACAACAGCTTCCATTGTCGGTGATGAGAGTTTGGAGCAGGTATTTTTGGAACTCGAAAAGGAGGATGTGCCGCATGCGTAAGCTTGGGATTCTTTTGAAGATTAATTTTCAGGCGATGCTGCGCTCGTTTTCTGTCGGAAAAAAGCGCTCGGCAGGCTGGATTGGTGCGCTTGCTGTAATGGTGTTTTTAGCGCTGTATCTTTCTGGAGTTTATAGCTTTATGCTGGCAGCTGCTTTATCATCAATAGGAAATTTGCAGCTTTTAATTCCGATGATGACAATTCTGGCAACCATTGTTTCTGTGATATTTACTATCTTTGCGGCTAGCGGTCTTGTCTTTGGCAGTAAGGACAGCAATTTATTGCTGCCTTTGCCGGTTTCAGCATTTACGGTGATGCTGAGTAAAGTGCTGGCACTTTATCTTGAAAATTTAGTGTTCAGTGGGCTTTGGATGATTCCTGCAACGGTTGCGTATCTTTTTTATGGCGGCGGCAGTGCTTTCTTGATTTTTCCAATTATTATCAGCATCATTTTTTTACCATTTTTGTCGTCTCTGCTTGCTCTTTTGGGCGGCTGGCTGATTGCGTTTCTTTCTGCACACAGCCGCCACCGTGCTTTAATGGGAAATTTAATCAGCGGCGTTTTGCTTGCTGTTGTTTTGATTGGCTCTATGCGGGTCAATCATATTCTTCAGTCACTGCTTCTCAATGCAAATCAAGTTGAAAAGACACTGCATACAGGGCTTTTTCTGTTTGGGTGGTTGATGGATGGTTTGCAGGGCAATTTTCTTTCCCTCTTATGGCTGGTTTTATTCTGCTTCTTGCCGTTTTTGCTGATTTCTTGGGCACTCAGTTCACATTATCAGAAACTGCTTTCTAAAATGCAGAGCCATGTGCTCCGCAATGATTATCATTTGCAGAAGCTGCAAAGCAACAGCCAATTTGCTGCGCTCTTTAAAAAAGAATGCGGCCGCTACTTTGGAACGACGATTTACTTGTTTAATACCGGAATCGGCGTATTAATTATGATTGGATTTTCTGTTTATGCGCTTATTGCGGGGCAGAGTATTCTTACTGTTGTCCAGCAGATTGGAGAACAAATTCTCGTGCCGATTTTAGCACTTGGAATTTGTGTGATCCTTTCGATGACAAATACAGCATGTGTATCAATTAGCTTGGAGGGCAATACTTTTTGGATTTTAAAAGGATCACCTGTACCAACAAAAACGATTTTTCGCGCGAAGGCAGCGCTTAATGTTGTAGTTTGCTGGGTTGGTGCGATTGTAAGTGTTCCCCTTTTGAGCATTGCTTTTTCTCTGCCGGTATTGAGTGCAATCAGCCTTTTGCTTGTTGGCCTTACGATGGGAATCTTTGTAGCGCAGTTTGGATTGATGGTCAATCTCAAATTTCCAAAGATGAACGGGGAAAATGATACTATTATCGTAAAGCAATCTGCATCGGCATTTTGCGGTATTTTCGGAGGAATGCTGATAACAGCGCTTTTAGCAGGTGCATTTTATTTGCTTTCTTCTCATCTTGGAATTGAGCAGTTTTTATTCCTTACAAGTGCGCTTTTGCTTTTGCTGGCGCTGGCAATTCATCGATGGCTTTTAACGCGTGGCACTGAAATTTTTAAGACTTTATAAAACAATCGGGACGGAAAAATTTTTCCGTCCCGATTGTTTTTTTGACTGATTTCGATTAAGATGGGGCTGGAAAGATTTTTATAAAATCAAATTAGCACTTATACAAAAAGAGTGCTAAAAATTAATTATTTATTCATAATATATTCATGAATCCCAATTATACTAAATTTAGAACGATTGGGAAAGACTTAAAAGATGGCTTTTTAGACGTTCAGTTGAATTATGAGGAGTGAGATGCTATGAATGCACAGAATTTTACACAGAAATCAATTGACGCGGTTCAAGGCGCACAGAGCTTGGCAACAGCCAACGAGAATATGCAGATTGAACAGATACATTTGCTGGCGGCGCTGCTTCAGCAGGAAAACGGTCTAATTCCGCAGCTGATGAAAAAGATGAATGTGGATCCACAGGCATTTTTAAATGCGGTCGATCTAGAGATCAAAAAACTGCCGGGCGTTTCCGGACCAGGCAGAGAGGCTGGAAAAATTTATGTTTCTCAGGCGGTGGATTCCGCTTTAAACGAGGCGGAAAACGCTGCTTCGCACATGAAAGATGAATATGTTAGTGTTGAGCATTTACTTTTAGGATTGCTGCGTAAGGCAGACAAAACGTTAAAGGATCTGTTTCGCACCTTTGGAGTTACCGAGAGCGGATTTCTTGCGGCACTTTCCAGTGTGCGCGGAAATACAAGAGTGACCAGTGATAACCCGGAAGGAACCTATGATTCTCTTTCTAAATATGCGCAGGATTTGGTAGAGCTTGCACGAAACCATAAATTGGACCCGGTAATTGGGCGCGATGCGGAGATTCGAGATGTGATTCGGATTCTTTCGCGTAAAACAAAAAATAATCCGGTTTTGATTGGCGAGCCAGGTGTTGGCAAGACTGCGATTGCCGAAGGACTTGCTCTGCGAATCGTTCGCGGGGATGTTCCGGACAACCTAAAGGACCGCAAGCTTTATTCTCTGGATATGGGTTCGTTGATTGCGGGTGCCAAATATCGCGGTGAATTTGAGGAACGTCTCAAAGCGGTTCTCAATGAAGTTAAAAAGTCCGAAGGAAAAGTCATTCTGTTTATTGATGAGCTGCATACGATTGTGGGTGCCGGTAAGACAGAAGGCAGTATGGATGCCGGAAACCTTTTAAAGCCGATGCTGGCTCGCGGGGAACTGCATTGTATCGGCGCAACGACCTTAAACGAATACCATAAATATATTGAAAAAGATGCTGCACTGGAGCGTCGGTTCCAGCCGGTCATGGTAGAAGAGCCAACCGTTGAGGATACCATCTCGATTCTGCGTGGATTAAAAGAACGCTATGAGGTATTCCATGGCGTTAAGATTCAGGATCAGGCGTTGATTGCGGCAGC
>DHOF01000100.1 GCA_002411615.1 Ruminococcaceae bacterium UBA5397 | reverse complement strand
TATGCGAAAATGATTAATACCGATACGGCCAAAAAATTAGGAATTGCCATCCCGCAAAGTTTGCAGGGCGATTTCCAGCAGATTACAACCACGACGGTCAGCAGCCAAGGCTAAAATTATTTTAGGAGGGATTATGAATGAAACAGGGAAAAATTGTGATTATCGGAGCTGGCCATGTAGGCAGCCATTGCGCCTCTGCGCTGATGCAGCAAGGCGTTTGTTCCAAAATTATTTTAATCGATAAAGATCAGGAAAAAGCCAGAAGTCAGGCCCTTGATCTGCAGGATGCAAATAGCTTTCAGCCGCGGCCCACAGAAGTTTCCGCTGGAGATTATGAGGACTGCAAAGATGCCGATCTGCTGGTTTTAGCAGCTGGCGTTCCGAGACTTTCGGGACAGACAAGAATGGATGTTTTAAAAGATACTGCAGAAGAGATTCGGAAAATTGCACCAAAAGTAAAGAAATCCGGGTTTTCGGGGATTACAATCACCATTTCCAATCCGGCAGACGTAATAGCATCTTATTTTCGCACATTGACCGGTTTCCCGGCAGAAAGGGTGTTCAGCACCGGAACAGGTTTGGATACAGCAAGATTGCGCCGTGCACTTGCTAAAGCATTAAAAGTAGATCCGCGCAGCATTTCCTGCTTTGCAATAGGAGAACATGGAGACAGTCAGTCCGCCCCACTTTCTCTGGTACGAGTCGGGGGAGAATCACTATTTGACTTTATCAAGAACTCTCCGGCAACTTTGGAAGGGGTGGATTTAGAAGCGGCAGTGCATGATGCTGCGTTTTCCGGTACTGACATCATTGAGGGAAAGGGTTCTACCGAATTTGGAATCGGTGCAGTCTTAGCTGATACTGCAAAAGCAATGCTGTTTGATGAGCATCGTATTCTCCCCGTTTCAGTGCTCCTAAAGGGACAATATGGGCAATTCGATGTTTATGCAGGCGTTCCAGCAATGGTCGGAGGGAGCGGAATCGAATATGTTCCGGAACTTCCTCTTTTACCGGAGGAAGAAAAAGCATTTGGAAAATCCTGTGACGCGATTCGTCGGGCAATTGCAACGCTTTTCTGATCTTTTATTTTGAGATAAAATAAAAAGCTGCCATGATTTTTTTGAAGTCATAGCAGCTTTTTTCTATTTAGGTGCTGAATTTCTTAGGCGCTGATTGCGTAAATTGTGATAACCTGAGGAAGTAATCGGTCAAACGACCAGGTGGTTTGACTTCTTGTTTTGCTGTTTGGATCATTTACAAGAAATTTTCCATTTTCATAGCTGCGGATCACAATATAATGTCCGCGTTTTGTAAAATCTCCAGGGCCCAGGTTGCAGACTAAAAGAGCGCCGCTTTGCAGCGCATCGGTGAGCTCTTTTTCGGAACTCATCAAAAGCGATTTCGACGAGAGTCCCAGAAGCTGCGCTCCTTTGGTAAAAATACTGCTGTCGGTTCCATCATCTTTCGATTTAAATCCATTTTCGCTGCTGAATTGTGCCATTTTATCCGGCGTGTTGGAATCGTCTTTTGTCAGAGCGGTTACGACCATGGAAAGACAGGTTGGTCCACAGCCGGAAAGTCCGATGATGCTGTTTCCATAGGGTAAATATCCCCATCGGGGGTCCCATTGAAGATAAAGTGGAACTCCGTTTTCTATTACATCGGAAGCGTCGCAGCCGGAAACAGAAGTTCCTTTGCACTCAGGATATCCTAATGTAAAGTTTAAGAGTTCATCATTTTGCGAGAGAGAGGTCAGCAGTTCGTCCGGATATTGATCCGAATTTTCTAAGATCGTCAGATAACGTGGATTTGTCTGCGCAGTAAGCGCAATTTTAGAAAGTGCGCTGCCTTCCGGATAAGAGGACAGGGAAAGAGAGGAATCTTCTTCCGCTTTAGAAGAACCAGCATGTAAAAAGGTTTCTTCTGAGGGGACAGAGCTTAAATTTTCATTTAAAAAAAGCAATAGACAAAGAATAACTGCTGTCATCATTAAGGTTGCCTGAATGATTTTTCGTTTCTTTTTTCGCTTTTTTAAAACTTTTAAAGATCCATTTTTTGGTGTCATTTAACTGATCCTTTTCGTAATTTTTTATTTTTAGGACTTCTTAGGGTTTCATTATAAAAAAAAGAAACGAAAAAATATAGTTTTTTTTGACGATTTTAAAGAAAAGCTTTTAGAAAATAATGGAAGAAGATGCGAACTCATATTTTTCGTGGTATAATAAAAAATATTTTTGAAATACTGGGAGGATTACCATGGGATATAAAGAAGAGTTCATTGAAATTTATCAACGGGAGATCAAACGTCAGGGCAGCGAGCCGCTTCTCAGCTGGCTGCAGCAGACGGACTTTTTTACAGCGCCTGCTAGTACCCGCTACCACTGTGCCTGCCTCGGAGGATTGGTGCAGCACAGCGTAAGCGTTTATCAAACCATGCAGAAATATTATGAGGAAGGAATAGACAGCCGTGAAAGCTTTGCAATCTGCGGACTGCTTCACGATATCTGTAAGGCTCAGTTTTATAAGGTCAGCTCAAGGAATGTTAAAAACGAGCAGACAGGGCAGTGGGAAAAGAAGCCTTATTATTCGATTGAGGATCAATTTCCATATGGTCACGGCGAAAAGTCTGTTTTCCTGATCGAGCGCTTTCTGCGGCTTAAAACGGGGGAAGCAATGGCAATTCGATGGCATATGGGTGGATTCGACGATGCGGTAAAAGGGGGCTGTAATGCGATTTCTCAAGCATATGAACGGTATCCTCTGGCAGTGAAATTACATCTTTCCGACCTTGAGAGTACTTATCTTCACGAAAACGGCACCTCTGCGGTACCGAATGGGCATATTAAATGACCCGTTAAAGAGGAAATTAATATGAAAAAAGAATTTGGCGAAATTTTTCGAAAAAATGAAAATTTACGGCTTCTGACTTCGGTGATCGGGGCTGCAATTTATGCGCTGGGATTAAATTGGTTTATTGTTCCGCTGAATCTTTATAGCGGTGGCATGATGGGAATTGCACAGCTGATTCGGACTTTTTTGTCCAACAGTTTTGGACTTCAATCGGGACAGCTGGATTTAGCCGGTATCTTTTATTATATTCTTAATATCCCGATGGTGATTATGGCAGTCAAGATGATGGATAAACTTTTCGTGAAGAAACTGCTGATTACCCTGACTGCCTGCACGATTTTTCTTTCGGTTATTCCAATTCCAGAAAAGCCAATTTTGGGAGAAGAACTCACGAGCTGCCTAATCGGCGGAATTATCTGCGGATTTGGAATCGGACTGTATCTGCGGGCGGGCGGTTCCGCAGGAGGTTTTGAAGTTTTAGGAATTTATCTGGCAAGAACAAAGCCGAATTTCAGCGTGGGCAAAATGAATATGATTGTCAATGGAGTGATCTATGCGGTTTGCCTCATCTTATTTGATCCCTCTGTTGCGGTCTATTCTGTGATTTATTCTGTGTTCATGTCGATTACGATGGATAAATTTCATGCGCAGAATATTCGGGTGGAGGCAATCATTCTTTCCAAAACGAATAATGATCAGATAGAAGCACAGATTTTAAAGCGTCTTGGCAGGGGAATCACCTGTTGGAAGGCGAAAGGCGGTTTTACCGGAGAAAATATCGATGTGCTTTATACCGTGCTTTCGAAATATGAAATTGGGATACTGAAAGATATTGTTTATACTGCGAATCCACAGGCTTTTATGGTCGTGAAAGAGGGCCTTTCGGTGGACGGGAATTTCATTAAGCGGCTTTCATAACGAAAAAGAGCCGGACAGTGTTTTTTAAGGCATTGTCTGGCTCTTTTTATTTTTTGAGCTTTTTAAAAATTGAAACCGAAGTTCGTTTTTACTTTTATGAGATGGAACTGTTCCAGAGATTTTCCGGATAAAGTCCGGATTCTGTCATTTGGGAAATCGCATTTACAACGGTTGGTTTATCCGCCTTGTAGGTGACGCCATACCATTTGTCCGGGCTGTGCAGAACTTTGACGACTGCTTTTTTCTCTTCTATTAGCTGGCTGACGACGCTCGGCAGAAAATATTCGCATTTAAGCGGATCTTTTAGGAGACTGCCTTTTAAAAAGGCAGGAAAACGATTTTCTGCTTCTTCCAAGAAATGCCCTGAGAATCCCCATAGATTCATAGAGACAGTTGTGTTTCCCGGGAAAGTTCCCCAGCTTTTACCGTTATCATCTGTATAGCGTATTTGATCGTTTTGCTTTTCAATATGAGTATGTTCAGTAACGCTTTTTAAGTTTCCTTGGGAATCAGATACACAGACGCCTCTTGCAACATGACCGTTTTCGGTAACGGTGTTCTGCAGGTCATATCCGACCATACAATAGGAATCTACACTATCTTTGGCAAAATGAGTGCTGAGATAGTTATAAATGACACTGAATGCGTGAGCGCCGTAATAATCATCAGAATTGATCACAGCAAACGGGCCGTCAAGAAACGGCTTTGCACTTAAAATTGCGTGGCAGGTACCCCAGGGCTTTTCACGGCCTTGAGGAACGGAAAATCCTTGAGGTAAATTAGAGAGTTCTTGATAAGCGTATTTTACGTTCATTACCTTTTCCAGGCGATTTCCGATTGCTTCTTTAAACGTTTTTTCAATCGCTCTTTTGATGACGAAAACAACGGTTTCAAATCCGGCACGCCGTGCGTCGTAAAGAGAATAGTCGATAATCAGCTGACCGTGTTTTCCAACAGGGTCTACTTGTTTTAAACCACCGTAGCGGCTTCCC
>DHOF01000151.1:2907-5419 GCA_002411615.1 Ruminococcaceae bacterium UBA5397 | reverse complement strand
CCACAGATTGATAAAAATATTTTCCGCAGTGTCCACCAGGTGAATCTAGAAACCTTAATCGGCTGGCGGTGCGGAGACAAACAACATTCTTTTCTGGACAACTATGACAGAAAGGAAAACAACGAAGGAGGTTCCCATATGTCCACCAAAACAATCCAAGCAGATCACGCCCCCAGTGCCGTCGGCCCCTATTCCCATGCGGTACTCTCTGGAAACACCTTGTATACTTCCGGTCAGATTGGTCTGATTCCGGAAAGTGGAACTCTGGCAGAAGGAATTACTGCACAGACAAATCAGGTGCTTCAAAACCTTCAAGCTGTTTTAAAAGCTTCTGACATGACAACAGATGATGTTGTAAAAACAACGGTGTTTTTGACAGATCTCAAAAACTTTGAAACCGTAAACCAGCTTTACGGTGCGGCCTTCACTAAAAAGCCTGCCCGCTCTTGTGTAGAAGTCGCTGCACTTCCAAAAGGTGCTCTGGTTGAAATCGAACTAATTGCAGCAAAATAATTTTTTCTTTTGCTGCAAAAAAGCTGATATGAATTCGGATTTTTCCGATCATACCAGCTTTTTATTTTTTATCAGTCTAAATGATCCGCTTGCTTACGATAAAGGCTGTCTTCTGCAGTCTTTTTGTCCGCCTGCCCCTTATACGCCAAGACCATAGAAGTTGCCTTTGTGAGCGGCTGAAGTGTCCCTGCGCCTGCGACGCAGCCTCCAGGGCACGCCATTCCCTCCAAAAGATAACCATCATATTTCCCAGCTTTTGCAAGAAGCAGCATCTTATAGCAGTCTCTTAGTCCCTGCGCTGACTGAACCTTTACTTCTCGATCCGGGTACTTTTTATGGATACAGTCTACAACTGCCTGTGCGACGCCCCCTGAAACGGCAAAGCCGCGTCCGGCAGCAGTTCCTTCATCCAAGGGACTCTCTCCCACAATTTTTGTAAGATCGACCTGCTTTGCTTCAAACATTCCCATAGTTTCCTCAAATGTCAGCACAAAATCCACATCACTGCGAATAGTCCGGCGGCTCGCTTCCAGCTTTTTCGCAGAACATGGCCCGATAAAGACCACTTTACAGCCTGGATGCTGTTTTTTCAAAAGCCGAGCTGTCAGCACCATAGGAGTTAACGCCATCGAAATATAAGATTCAAATTCTGGGAATCTCTTTTTTGCCATGACGCTCCAACTCGGACAGCAGGAAGTCGCTAGAAACGGCTGCTTCTCCGGAACTTTATCCAAAAAGTCCTTTGCTTCTTCTATGGTGCAAAGATCGGCTCCCACCGCAACTTCTGCAATATCTTTAAACCCGAGCTCCTGCATGGCAGGACGCAGCTTTTCCGGCGTCATTTTGGGACCAAACTGACCCACAAAGGCGGGAGCAATCGCGGCATAGACCTCATATCCCTCTTTCATTGCATGAATCAGCTGAAAGATTTGTCCTTTATCTGAAATAGCCCCAAACGGACAATTCACAATGCACATCCCGCAGGAAACACATCTATCATAATCGATGGTTGCATGCCCATAAGCATCGGAATGAATTGCATTCATTCCACAAGCTGCTGCGCAGGGGCGTTCCATCTGCACAATTGCATGATAGGCGCAAACGCCAACGCAACGTCCGCACTTAATACATTTGTCCTGATCGATTACTGCTCTTCCGTTATGGATTCGAATCGCCTGTTTCGGACAAACTTCTTTGCAGGGATGTGCAAGACATCCCTGGCAAAGTTCTGTCACTTGAACAATTTTTTCCGGACATTTATTACAGGCAAATTTAATCACATTTACAAGCGGCGGATCGTAATATTTTTCTGCGATTGCGCTCTCAATGATTCCTTGTGAAAGGCGTGTATGCTCCGTAATCGGGCGCAAAGGCAAACCGATTGAAAGCCTTAACCGCTCCCCTACAATTGCTCTCTCCAAAAAAATACTTTCACGATAATTGGCAACTTCCCCCGGAACAATTTTATAGGGCAAGTCATCAATTCTCGAATAATCTCCGCCTTCATATGCCAAACGTGCAACTTCGGTAAAAACCTTTCGGCGGATATCCGTCACAGAAGAATAAATACCTCTCATAACCGGACTCCTTTCCCATTATGCTATCTTTCAATCTGTTATTATTATAACAAACGTTTCTTTATTTGTCTTCTAAAAACTTATTTTTCTTATTATTTTCTTTTTTATAAAAAATAAGCACCGGATAAAATATCCGATGTTTATTTTCTTCATTAAATTTATTAAAAAAGCCAAAATCAGGTATTATGGTCAACCTGATGAAACTTTTTAAGATTTCCTGTTTTTTCACTGCGCTTTTGAAGTTCCGCTTCTACTTCTGAAACGTGAATTCCCGATTCCACCATCATAACGGTCAAGTGATACAAAAGATCGGAAATTTCCAGAATCGTCTCATGATTATTTCCATTTTTTGCAGCAATAATTGTCTCGCTGCACTCTTCTCCAACCTTTTTCAGAATTTTATCAAGTCCCTGCTCAAAAAG
>DHOF01000151.1:0-2605 GCA_002411615.1 Ruminococcaceae bacterium UBA5397 | reverse complement strand
CCTCCAAATCTCATCAAAGAAGCAACTGTGATGTCCGGTATGGCAGGCGGCGCCGACCTGATTTACAACCACTAAAAGTGTGTCACTGTCACAGTCTCCGGTAACCGAAACCACCTTTTGCAGATGACCGGAAGTGGCGCCTTTATTCCAAAGCTCCTGTCTGGAGCGAGACCAGAACCATGTATATCCAGTCTCTAAAGTCTTCTGCAGAGATTCCAAATTCATATAAGCCAGCATTAAAACCTCTCCGGTTTTTGCCTCTTGGACAATCGCTGGGACTAAACTTCCCTTTTGAAAAAAGCGTTCCAGATTTTGTGTCATTACTCTTCCTCCGCGATTTTGAGAGCTTCCTCCAGCTTTAGATCTCCATTATAAAGCGCTTTTCCACAAATAACGCCATAAAGATGAAGTGCTTTTAAATCCTCGATATCTTTTGCGCGGCTAACCCCACCGCTTGCAATAATATTACAGGAAACTGCCTTTTGCAGATTTTCCAACATTTCAAGATTTGGCCCTGTAAGCATACCGTCACGGTCAATATCCGTCATAATGATATACTGTGTTCCTACCGCTTCGACTCGCTTTGCAAGTTCAATATAATCCATATGAGAAGTGTGCGTCCAGCCTTCTGCCGCAACCATACCATTTCTGGCGTCAATTCCGATTGCAATTTGATCTCCATATTTTCGAACCGCTTCGGCCGTAAAATCCGGATCTGCCAATGCGGCTGATCCCAAAATTACCCGGGAAATACCACTTTGCAGATAATGTTCCACAGCCTGCATCGTACGAATTCCACCGCCTAATTCCACTTTTAAATCTGTAGAACGAACCACCTGAAAAATCAGTTTTGAATTAACCGGTACAGCAGCTTTCGCTCCGTTTAAGTCCACCATGTGCAACCATTTCGCACCGGATTTCTGAAACTGTTCTGCCGTCTGTACAGCACTTGCCGCTACTCTGTGCGCTGTCGAATAATCCCCGCGAAAAAGCCGTACACATTGTCCGTCCTTCAGATCGATTGCAGGTAAAATGACCATCTCGTTTTGCACCCCTTTTTCCTTACTGTTCCCAAAAACTGTTCTCTTATTGAATTTTATCTTTCTCCATAATAAAATTCATTTTTAAGAGTCTAACTTTCCTTTTGTTGATAGGGTTCCGTCATAAAGGGAAACCGCTTCATGCAAAGCATGTCCCAATGCTTTAAAGATCCCTTCAATTTCGTGATGCGCATTTTCTCCATACAGAATTTCCGCATGCAGCGTAATTCCGGCATTTGTTGCAAATGCCCGCAGAAATTCACTCGTCATGCAAGTATCAAAATCTCCAACGCGCTCCTGAGAAAGCGTTCCCCGGAACACCAAAAACGGGCGCCCGCTCACATCAACGTGAACACTGCAGAGCGATTCGTCCATCGGAATCCAGAAACTTCCATACCGCTTGATTCCGCTCTTATCACCCAAGGCCTGTGCAAATGCTTTGCCAAGAACAATTCCAGTATCCTCTACCGTATGGTGGCAATCTACAAACAAATCGCCCTCTGCCCCAATGGAAAGTCCAAATCCGCCGTGAACAGCAAAAGCTTCCAGCATATGGTCAAAGAATCCGATTCCGGTGGAAATTTCGACAGGGCCGCCGTCCAGATTGAGCCGAACTGAAATATCTGTCTCTTTCGTCTTTCGATTCTGAATCGCTGTACGCATGGTTAGCCTCCTATCAGTCTTTGAGCAGTGCTTCAAAAGTCTCTAAAAACTTTTCATTCTCTGTAGGACTTCCGGCTGTAACCCGCAGTGCCTGCGGAAAACACCGCACAGAAATTCCCTTTTGCAGTAAAGCTTCATAAATTTCCTTGGCATTTTCTAAACGAAGATACAAAAAGTTTGTCACGCTCTCTTCCATGGAAAACTTCTCCGGATATTGCTTTTTGAGATTCTGCAGTGCTTTTTCCAAATATCTGCGAGAATCAACCACTTTCTGAATGTTTCCCCTTACCAGATCGGGATGATTCAAAAAGATAGTTCCCACCCGCTGCGTCATCACATTTACATTATACGGCGACTTGACCGCTCGAATCAAGTCTGTTATGTGCTGATTTGCCACAGCAAATCCCAATCGTGCCGCTGCTAATCCCATTTTAGAACAAGTGCGCAAAATAATCAAATTATCATATTGATTTTCTTTCCCTAAAAATGACTGCCCGCACTCCCAAAAATCCATATAGGCTTCGTCCAAAACCACCAGTGCATCCACTGATGTAATCAGACGGTGTACGTCCTCTTTACGAAGTCCCAGCCCAGTAGGATTGCAGGGATTACTGAAGAGAAGCAGACGGGCGTTATTTTCCTTAATCGTACGGATCAAGTCTTCTACGCGCATTGCCCCATCCCCCGGCTTATTTAAGAGGATACAATTTGATTCCGTCAAATGGGGGTAAAAAGTATACATTGAAAAATCCGGATCTGTTGTGATCATTGTTTCGCCCCTCATTAAAAAGGCGGACAGCAAAACGGAAATCAGTTCATCAGAGCCATTCCCGGCCGTTATATGATTTGGATCGACCCCATAAAACGCACCGAACGCCTTACAAAGTTCTGAGGCAAACGGA
>DHOF01000098.1:1381-3441 GCA_002411615.1 Ruminococcaceae bacterium UBA5397 | reverse complement strand
CGCGGGGCCAAAGGTTTTGGAACACATTGTAGATGCGGTATTGTACTTTGAAGGCGACCGTCAGATGAGCTATCGCATTCTGCGGGCAGTAAAAAACCGTTATGGTTCTACCAACGAAATTGGCGTCTTTGATATGGGAGACCATGGATTAAAAGAGGTTCCGAATCCTTCTATGGCACTGCTTTCAGGTCGTCCGACCCATGTATCTGGGACCTGCGTAACATGCGTTTTAGAAGGAAGCAGGTCTATTTTAGCAGAGATACAAGGGCTTGTTACAACGACTGGATTTGGAAATCCAAGACGAATGTCTACCGGGTTTGACTATAACCGTATGAATTTACTTTTAGCGGTATTAGAAAAGCGCGGAGGGTATTATTTTTCTAATCTGGATGCTTATCTGAATGTAGTCGGAGGCTTGCGATTAGAAGAGCCAGCATGCGATCTCGCAGTCGCGATTGCCTTGATTTCCAGTCTAAAAGACTTGCCTGTTCCGGAAGATACTGTTGTATTTGGAGAAATCGGTCTTGCGGGAGAAATTCGATCGGTCTTACATGCTGATCAGCGAGTCAGTGAATGCGCAAGAATGGGATTTAAGCGTTGTATCCTTCCTGCAAACTGTTTAAAGAATCTAGAAGGTCGCTACAGCGGAATTGAGCTTATCGGAGTGAAAAATATTCGCCAGGCAATTGGGGCTCTTGGAGGTTAACACAGCCTCCGTTTTCATATTCAGAGCGTTTCATCACATAGACACAATGGACACAACCATTTGGCTGATAAGGGCATTCTATCTGACAATATCCATCTTTTTGATAAGTGCAGTCCACATCACAATGAACCATCATAGAAAGCTCACCTCATTTTATATGTTTTATAAAAGTATGAGGATTTTGGAGATAAGATATACATAGAAAATAAAAAATGAACCGCGGTATCATTGGCATCATTTTTTATGGTTTATTATCTAATTATACAAAATGAATATTTTGTATAATTGAGGAGGGGGAAAATGGAGCAGTCAGCTTTTGATTATTCCGATGCACCAGATATTCTAAAACGCTTTTTGATTTATCTGGAAGCGATCAAAGGAAAATCTCCCAAAACTGTACAGGAATATTATTTTGATCTTCGCACTTTTTTTAGATATTTAAAATCCAGCCGTGGACTGGTTCCACCAGAAACTCCATTTGAAAAAATTTCAATTTCCGATATTGATCTCGATCTTTTAAAAACTGTTAATTTAACAGAAGTTTATGAGTACTTTCATTACTTACAGACTGTACGGCATAATCACGCCGCAGCACGTTCCCGTAAAGTCAGCAGCTTACATACCTTTTTTGAATATCTGACCAATAAAACCAATCAGCTAAAAATCAATCCTGTTCAGGAATTAGAGACTCCAAAGACACCCAAAAGACTTCCTAAATATTTGTCTCTCGAACAAAGCATCGAATTGCTATCGGCAGTAAACGGACCTTACAAAGAGCGCGACTATTGCATTTTAACTTTATTTTTAAATTGTGGAATGCGGCTTTCTGAACTAGTTGGATTAAACCTTACTGATGTTCGGCATAACAGCGGAACTTTGAGAATTATTGGTAAGGGCAACAAAGAGCGGATTGTCTACTTAAATGAAGCTTGTCAGGACGCCATTAATCGTTATATTGCTGTTCGGCCAAAAGATCATCTGATTGATCGAACAGCACTTTTTATCAGCCGACAGCATAAACGTATTAGTCCTAAAACAGTACAAGCATTAGTCAAAAAATATTTAGCAGATATTGACCTTGGTGGGCCTGGATACAGTGTACATAAGCTTCGTCATACAGCAGCAACTCTTATGTATCAAAAAGGACATGTGGATATTCGTGTTTTGAAAGATATTTTAGGCCATGAAAATCTTGGCACTACAGAAATTTATACACATTTGTCTGATCAACAAATGGAACAGGCTGCAGAATCAAATCCCTTAGCGCATATTAAACCAAAATCAGATCATAAATAATAATAATAGAATATAACAAAAAAACAGAGACGGAAAATCCGTCTCTGTTTTTTTTAGC
>DHOF01000098.1:0-1323 GCA_002411615.1 Ruminococcaceae bacterium UBA5397 | reverse complement strand
CAACAAATGGAACAGGCTGCAGAGTCAAATCCTTTGGCACATATTAAACCAAAATCAGATAATAAATAAATACACAACTATAAAAAGCAAAAAGCCAGAGGCGGATTTTTCCGCCTCTGGCTTTTTAGCCTCTCTTCCCCGTTTTCCTGCGATCTTTATCCAAGCTTTGCACGAGGATGACAATGATTATAAACTTCTTTAAAATGATCGTTTAAAAGACGAACATAAACCTGTGTAGAAGAAATATCAGCATGACCAAGCATCTGCTGGATGTCCTTCAATTCTGCACCGTTTTCGAGTAAATGAAGCGCAAAAGAATGACGGAGCGTGTACGGCGTAATCTCTTTTGTAATTCCGGCAGTTTCCGCATACCCTTTTACGATTTTCCAAAATCCCTGGCGTGTTAAACGATGCCCGTTTAAGTTCGTAAAAAGTGCCTGTCCGCCATCTGGCGAAATAATCATTCTACGCACACGAAAAATATAATCCGAAATGGCTGTCACTGCTTGTGCGTAAACAGGAATGACACGCTCACTTTTCCCACTGTGGCAGCAGAGAACACCTGTATGCAAATTGATATCTTCCACGTTCAAGTCTACCAATTCTGAAGCACGGATTCCCGTAGCATAAAGCAATTCCAGCATTGCTTTATCGCGGCAGCCCTTTAGTTCTTTTGCATTCGGCTGAGACAAAAGCAATTCAATTTCCTCACCGCTTAAAATCTGAGGAAGCTTTTTTTCCGGTTTCTCTAGTTTAATCCCTTTCGCCGGATTTTCGCTCACACTTCCATTGATCATTAAGAATTGGTAAAAACAGCGCGTAGAAGCAATGTGACGAGTAATAGTGGCACTCGATTTTTTTGCATCTTTTAAGTATTTTACATACTTATCTACTGTAGCGGAATCAGCATCAACGGGAAGTGTTTTCTGCTTTTTTAAAAACTCCAAATAATTTTGCAAATCTCGCAGATAAGAATCCAAAGTATTATTGGAAACCTTTTTTACTTTTATCAAGTAATTTTTAAATTCCGCACAGTAATCCTTCATCCTTTTCACTCTCCTTTCTCTCTAAAAATCATAAAATCGAATTTAATCACGCAAAAACAAATTTCCCGGAAAATCCAACGGATAATACCGTATCAAGTGCAGCGCCGATAATCGACAGCAACAACACAATTCCAAATTGCTGAAAGTATGTTAAAAGTTCCGGTGGTGCTTCTTTTCCAAATAGTCCGGCAGAAGAAATCCTTTTAGAAAAGCTCCAAGAAAAATTAGAAGCAAAAAGGACGGACAAACAACTGAAAAAAGCACCTGGCAACAAAAT
>DHOF01000069.1:4733-17171 GCA_002411615.1 Ruminococcaceae bacterium UBA5397 | reverse complement strand
ATAGGCATTTGGAATCGTTTTTGCGAGCTCATCTGCTTTTGCGATTGCGCCCTTCATTCCGGTGGCGCCATCGGTCAGCACAAGCTCTGCACCGTAAGCTTTTAAAAGGCTGCGGCGTTCTACACTCATTGTTTCCGGCATTGTCAAAACAATTCGATATCCGCGGGCAGCTGCAACGCTGGCAAGACCGATTCCGGTGTTGCCGCTGGTTGGTTCAATGATTACAGAGCCAGCCTTGAGTTTTCCGGATTCTTCTGCGTCTTTGATCATGCGCAGTGCAATACGGTCTTTTACACTTCCTGCGGGATTTAAGTATTCCAGTTTTGCGAGAATGTGTGCTTTTAGGTGATGAATTTTTTCAAAATTGGTCAGTTCAAGAAGTGGTGTCTTTCCGACCAACTCGGTTAGGCTTTTATAAATTTTTGCCATTGTAATCCCTCCAACATATTATTCATATATGATTAGTATGCATTAATAATATCACCTTTTTCAGAATTGTCAATAGCTTTTTTGAAATAACCAGTAAATTTAAAAGAAGAAAGACTAGAAACAAAAAGCTGTCATGAATTCTGATGAATATTGCTTGTTCACACTTTTGAAACATGATATAATAAATTGTTATAAAGAAAGAGTACATTGTAACTATGATTGGATATTAAGGACCGATGGTGTATCCTTAAAAATTTAAAGCACCGATTTTTGGCTAAAATAGGTGCTTTTTATAATTTCGGAATGATGAGAGAGGTTTTTAGGATGGATAGTTTTTGGGTTGCGCTAAATGCAGTAATGCCATTTTTGCTGTATATTGCTTTTGGATATGGAGTTCAGCATACAAAATTAGTGGATGAAGCGTTTTTAAACCGACTCAATACGATGGTTTTTAAATGTTTCTTTCCAATTTTGATGTTTTATAATGTTTACAAAACCAAGTCAGGATTTCAGCTTGATTCAAAATTAGTTATCTATGCGTTGGTTAGTTTATTGATTGTTGTGGTATTGCTCATTTTGATTGTACCACGGCTGGTGAAAGAGAATCCGGTACGCGGCGTTGTGATCCAGGCAATTTACCGCAGTAATTTTGTGTTGTTTGGTGTGGCATTGACAATTTCTGTTTATGGAGAGGATCAAGCGTCTTTAGCGGCTATTTTAGTTTCGATTGTGATTCCTGCTTATAATGTGATTGCCGTGATTGTTTTGGAAATGTTTCGCGGAAGAAAACCGAATCCAAAACAATTAATTAAGAATATCATTACAAATCCGCTGATTTTGGGTGCTTTATGTGGACTTGCTTTTTATCTTTTAGGCATTCATTTGCCAGACGCTCTCGAAAAAACAGTTGCACAATTTTCTAATCTGACGACTCCGATGGCGTTATTTACGTTGGGAGGTACGCTGCATTTTTCCGATATGGCCCGCAATGCAAAAGTGCTGACGCTTGGACTTCTTACAAAATTGATTTTGCTTCCGGCAGTGATTCTCGGAATTGCTGCTGCGATTGGTTTTCGGGGGCCGGAGCTTTTCCAGTTGCTTGTGATGTATGGCGCGCCGGTTGCAACAGCGTCCTATGCAATGGCACAGAATATGGGCGGAGATGGAAAACTGGCAGGGCAGTTTGTAGTGATTAGTACAGTGGCTTCAGTTGTTACAATTTTCTTCTGGATTTTTTCACTTAGGAACATGCAGCTTATTTAGCTTAAGATTAAAGTCAACAGAATAAGAAAGAACAATAATAATGAAACAGAAATGGCTGACTAAAGGGACGATAGCGGTGCTTTTGATGGCATTTTTGACGGGATGCTCCGGACAGGTTTCCCCATTAGAAAGTTCGGCAATTTTGCCCTCTTCTACGGCGCCATCGAAAAGAAATTCTTCTGAAGAATCAGCTGCTTCGGATGTGAATTCAGGATCGGAAACGGTAACGCCGGAATCTAAGGCGAAGAAAACGCTTTCTCAAATGACATTAGAGCAAAAGGTCGGACAGCTGTTTTTCCTTTGCTATCGCAAAGATGCTGATGGGAATAACCTTTTTAAGCTTGATGAAGCTTCACAAAAGCAAATTCAGAGCATTCAGCCGGGAGGAATTGCGCTCTTTGAAGAAAATATTAGTACAGTAGAGGGAGTGCGCAGCTATATTCAAACGGCAGAAAGTCAAGAAAAACTGCCTCCTTTTATTTCGATTGACCAGGAAGGTGGCCGTATTCAGAGAATCAAAAATACGGATTCTATTCCGGTAACCACTGTGCCGCCAATGATGGAAGTAGGCAATACCGGCGATACGGTTTTGGCAAGAAAGATCGGCAATGTTTTAGGCAGTGAACTTTCTGTATTTGGCTTTAATTTGGATTTTGCGCCGGATTGTGATGTCTTTTCCAATCCTAATAATACCGTGATCGGAAACCGTTCTTTTTCCAGCGATCCGAATGTGGTTGCATCTATGTCAATCGCAGTCAGCAACGGATTGCGGGATGCCGGGATGATTCCTGTTATCAAGCATTTTCCGGGGCATGGGGATACAGATGCGGATACGCATGTAGGATATGCGGTTTCGAATAAAACCAAGGCAGAATTGGAACAAACAGAATTGGTGCCTTTTAGAGAACAGATTCAATCTGGAGCAGAAATAATTATGGTGGCACATATCAGCCTGCCGCAGATCAATGGGGATAATACGCCGGCTACGCTTTCTCAGCCGGTTGTTACGGGAATTTTAAGAAATGAGTTTGGTTTCCATGGAGTCGCGGTTACCGATGCAATGGATATGGGAGCCATTACCGAAAATTACACTTCGGCAGAAGCAGCTACAACGGCACTAAAGGCTGGAATGGATATGATTTTAATGCCCAAAGATCCAGAAGAAGCCTATCAGGCAATCTTACAAGCAGTGCAGAATGGCACGATTTCAGAAGAACGCCTTGATACCTCGGTGCTGAGAATTTTAACACTAAAATACAAATATGATTTGTTTGATCATAAAAAGCTTCCCGACCCGAGTATTCTGGGCTGCGAAGAGCATCAAAAAGTGGTTCAGCAGGTGACAGGCTGATGAAAGTGGTTAAAATCTGTTGTTTGTCCTAAAGAAAGAGGTTCAGTGTAAGCTGAATCTCTTTTTATGAGGGGATAATGTCTATATTTTTGATTTTTTTAGGGGAATAGGGTATAATTTTAAGCAATATCAGCGATGACTGGGGGATTTTAAAATGCAGCAAATTCCAATCGTAATTGTCGGAGGGGGAGCTTCCGGACTTTTTTGTGCAGTACAAGTTGCAGAGAAACTTGGCGGAAAAAATATTTTAATTTTGGAAGCAGGAAAACGGGTTGGCACAAAGTTACTTGCCACCGGGAATGGACACTGCAATCTTACAAACCTTCGGGCTTCGCAGGAGCATTACCATGGAGACGTCAAAAAAGCAGAAGTGCTTTTGCAAAAATATTCTCCCGAGACCGTGATGGAATCATTCCAAAAAATCGGGCTTCTCTGCAGAGAAGAGGGAGAAGGGCGCGTTTATCCCTACAGCATGCAGGCTTCATCGGTTCTCAATCTTCTGCGTGCCCGTCTTGAGTTGCTGGGGGTACGCGAATGCTGTGAATTTGAAGTGGTCGAAATTCAAAAAGATGGGAATGGCTTTCTTCTCAGTTCGAAAGATCACGAAAAAATAAGAGCTCAAACCTGTATTTTAGCGACCGGAGGAAAAAGCAGTGCAAAATTTTCTTCCGGATATGATCTGCTGCGGCAGCTTGGTCATATGGTTAGCAGCCTGAAACCAGGGCTTTGTCCGATCTTTGTTGAGGAACAGCAGAAAATTCGAACCCTAAAGGGCATAAGGGCTCGGGGAATGGTGACTTTGCTTCGCAAAGGAAAAGTGATCGCCTGTGCAATGGGGGAAATTCAATTTACAGCACAAGGACTTTCGGGAATCTGCATTTTTGATCTTTCCGGAAAAGCTTTGCCGGGGGATCTTATTTCGTTGGATCTAGCACCGGAATATGATGTAAAGACCTTAAAATTATTGGCAGAAGCATGTGATGGTTCGTTACAGGGCGTTCTGCCGAAAGCATTGGCTGCCATTTGTACGCCTGAAAATTGTAAACATTTGCAGTTTACCGTACAAAAGACAGCACCGTTTCAAAATGCGCAGATTACAGTTGGCGGGGTTCCATTGGATGAAATTGATGAATCCTGTGAGTCGCGAAAAGTTCGGGGCCTTTGGATCTTGGGAGAACTTTTGAATCTGAATGGAGACTGCGGCGGCTTTAATCTGCATTGGGCGTGGATTACCGCGATGGCGGCAGCCGAAAAAATCAGTCGGGAGGGAACAATATGAGATATCGAATTACATCACTGTCACTGCCGCTTTCTTATCGGCAGGAGGACCTTTTTAAGCTGGCAGCGCGCAGTTTGCAGATCCCTCCGAAAGAGATTCGTCATTTGGAACTTACAAAAAAATCAGTAGATGCACGCCATAAAGATCAGATTCATTTTATCTGTACGGTGGAAGTCGAAGTTGATCATAAAATTCATGGAGTTTCCCGCAATTCGAAGATAACAGAGGCAGTTCCTTATCGCTATGTTTTGCCTGAAAGTAAGCGGCTAGCAGCGCGTCCGGTAATCGCTGGCTTTGGTCCTGCGGGATTGTTTGCAGCCCTGATTTTGGCGAAATCGGGACAGTGTCCGATCGTTTTGGAGCGCGGAGCTTCGGTGGAAGAACGGCAGAGATCGGTACAGGATTTTTGGAAGACTGGCATACTTAACCCAGAAAGCAATGTGCAATTTGGAGAAGGAGGAGCGGGGACTTTTTCCGATGGAAAGCTGAATACTGGAACAAAAGATATTCGAATCCGTTATGTTTTGGAACAATTTGTTTCGGCGGGGGCGCCGGAGTCTATTTTGTGGGAGGCAAAACCGCATATTGGAACAGATCTGCTGCCCAAAACCATTGGGACTTTGCGAAATCAAATATTGTCCTTGGGTGGAGAAGTGCATTTTCACAGTCGAGTAGATGGATTTTTGCGCAATTCTGATGGTTCTTTAAAGGGGATACGAGTTCATTCTTTGGATGGATTTTCTGAAATTCCATGTGAGCAGCTGATTTTAGCAGTCGGGCACAGTGCACGGGATACTTTTTCGATGCTTTTAAAAGAAGGCGCTCTTCTGGAACCAAAACCATTTGCGGTCGGTGCGAGAATTGAGCATTTGCAGCAGAAAATTAATGAGAGCCAATATGGCGCTTTTTCTGAAGAACCGGCTTTGGGTGCAGCTGATTATCGTATGGCGGTTCATCTGGAAAATGGGCGCGGCGTTTTTACCTTCTGCATGTGTCCCGGCGGCACGGTCGTTGCAGCTGCCAGTGAAGAGGGAAGAGTCGTTACAAATGGAATGAGTGCTTTTGCAAGAGATGGTAAAAATGCAAATTCGGCGCTTTTGGTTGGAATTACACCGCAGGATTTTGGAAGCGATCATCCGCTTTCCGGCATTGAATTTCAACGTGAATTAGAAAAAGCAGCGTTTTTAGCGGGAGGCGGCGCTTATTTGGCGCCATGTCAGCGCGTGGGGGACTTTTTGAATGACAAAAAGACGAGTTCTTTCGGAACCGTCCAGCCAACTTATCCAAGAGGAGTTCAGCCGGCAAATTTACAGGAATGCCTTCCAAAATTTCTCTGTGAGGCAATGGGACAAGGAATCCTTAGAATGAATCAAAAACTGCATGGGTTTTCCGATCCCGATGCTTTGTTGACGGCAGTAGAATCTCGTTCTTCTTCTCCGGTTCGGATTGTGCGTGGAGAAAATTATGAATCCGTTTCGATTCCTGGGCTTTATCCATGCGGAGAAGGTGCCGGATATGCAGGCGGAATTGTTTCTGCAGCGGTCGATGGCATTCGCTGTGCAGAAAAGGTTCTTCAAAAATCCATGGAATAAAAAAAGCAGAGGACTAAAAATCCTCTGCTTTTTTATTCATGACGATCTCAAAAATTAATATTGTTCGATTCGGCGTTGTTTGCGCAAAGCATCTCTTTTTTCTCCTGCCTGCCATGCCGTTTTTTCTTCGTCTGTTTCGACAATCAGAGAAGGAACCATAGTCGGACGCTCATTCTTATCCAGTGCAACCATCACAAAGTGTGCGGTATTTACAAGCTTTCGGCTTCCATCCAGCTCTTCAACATAACTGTCTACCTGAACCTCCATAGAAGTTCTTCCAACATAAGTGATTTTTCCAAACAACAAAACGGTATCATTGATATGTACGGCTTCTTTAAATTGAAGATTATCAATAGAAGCGGTAGTGGTATTGCAATGAGAATGCCGGCGCGCGACAACTCCTGCGACAACGTCAATCCATTCTACTAATTGTCCGCCGAAGAGTCTTCCGGCGCCGTTAATATGGCTGCTTAAAACAATTTGTGTCTGCACGACTGCAGATTCTGAGACATGTTTTGAAGGTCTTGTTTCCATGACGATCACTCCAGTTTTAAAATTTTTACTTAATTTCTTTTAAATGTTCCATGTTCTTTTTAATCTGTTCGCAGCAATGATGAAACTTTTCTTTTTCTTCAGCATTTAGTGACAATTCTACGACTTCTTCTGCACCATTTGCTCCGATTACAGCAGGAACGCCGACGAACAGCCCGGATTCTCCATATTCCCCGCAGAGTTCACAACTTGCCGGAAGAATCTGTTTTTCATCATGAAAAACAATGTGTACCATCCTTGCGGCAGTACTGGCAATCGCATATTCGGTGCAGAATTTTCCGCTGAATGTACGCCAGCCCGCGCCGATCGCATATTTTTGCATTTCATCACGGTCAAATTGGAATCGTTTGTCGGTTTTTGCCCACTCATCTAAAGATTTACCGCGGAAAGATACACAAGACCAGGGGGCAAATTGGTCGCTGCCATGTTCTCCCAGCATATAGGCGGTAATAGATTTATGATCGATTCCGGTTTGTTGGGCCAAAGCCGAAATTAATCTGGCCGTATCAAGACCGGTTCCAGTTCCAAATACACGGCCGCGCGGAAGTTTGAGCCCAAGAGCCAGCTGTCTGGTAACAATATCGCAGGGATTAGAAATATTAATCAGGACTCCATTAAAACCAGAAGCTTTGATTTTGTCAACATAGCCGTTTACTGCGGAGATGGTAAAATCCATTTCCATCAGACGATTGTTATTGCCGCGGAGCAGATCAATATTGCCGACGCTATTTACAATTATATCACAGTCTCCAAGGTCTGCAAAGTTGCCGACAGAGACTTTTATTCGATGAGGAAGATAGGTAACGCTGTCAATCAAATCTTGACATTCGCTTTTTACTTTGCTTTCGTTTTGATCGACTAGAACAATTTCATCTGCAATTCCCTGAACAGCGATGCTGTATGCAACATGAGCGCCCACATGCCCTAGACCAATGATGCCAACTTTTTTTGTTTTCATCTTTTACCCTCCTAAAATACAAATCCCCAAAAGCTTCAAAATTTTATGTAATTTGAATTATTATTTATTGTAAACTCATGATTTTAACTTGTCAATGAAGATCCTATTTACAAAAAATCGTTTTTATTGATTTCTTTTTTCATTCGGATTATAATATTTGCAATAAATGTTTTACAAGTAAGAAATGTTATTCTTATATTTGTACTGAAAAATCAGTTAAAAGGGTGTGTATTAGATGAAAAGTTTTTCAAAAGTGATTGATGATAAATATATGGGCTCTGTTAAAGTGGGTCCCAAAGGGCAAATTGTCATTCCAAAAGAAGCACGGGATATGTTTGGAATTGAGCCGGGGGATACATTGTTGCTGCTTGCCGATAAAGAGCGTGGAATCGCAATTCCACAGAAAAAAGATTATGATCAGCTTTTTAAAAATTTATTTTCGCTGGAGCACGGAGTCCCGAAAGAAAAGTAAAGAAAAAGCCTTTTCTCTTAGAGTCAAACTGGGAGAAAAGGCTTTTTATATTTTAAAAGCGGCAAATTGGCTTTAGTTGTATAGAAATAGAAAAAGGAGGGTAAACTTTTCCTGCAGGGGGAATTTTTTGATGTTTGCAGTTATATTTGCCATCATTGCTGGGGCTGCAATGAGTTTTCAGGGGGTATTTAACACACGTCTGAGTGATCATATTGGCCTTTATGAATCGAATGTACTGGTGCAGGGAATTGCATTTTTGTGTTCGGTGATTGTTCTGATCTTTTTTGGGACCGGAAATTTGGGTGCAGTTGGGGAAGCGAGCAAACTTGATCTTTTGGGAGGAGCTTTGGGAGTCGTTATCACAGTTACCGTTATGTTGGCTATGAAAGGACTAGGAGCAACGATTGGGGTCTCTATTATTTTAATTGCACAGCTTCTTACAGCGGCCCTAGTGGATGCATTCGGCCTTTTAAATGAAGAAAAAATACCGTTTACATGGCAGAAGGTGCTGGGGCTAATATTAATGGTCGGAGGAGTCATGCTGTTAAAATACAAACTTCCGACGTAACTTTTTTATCCATATTTCGTATATTTTTCTTTGAAACAACACAGAATAAACACATTCAACGTCTATGTCTGTATTTATTAAATGATTACAAGATTCTTTTTCATAAATTTCTCCTCTCTCTAAAAAAGGACGGGCTGTCGAAGTTTTTCGGCAGCCCGTCCTTTTTTATCATGCTTTTTGTTTTTGAAGCTTTTCTCGCTCTTTTTTGGCTTTTATAACTTTCAGTCTTGAAAATTCTTCTCTGTCTTTTTCTTCCAATGCATCTGAAATGAATTTTACCGCTTTTTGGAAGCGGGGAATCATAATGTTCTTCAGCGCATTTGCACGCTTTTGTGTCTTTTTAATCGAATCTGCAAGGCGATAAACGCTGTTTTCCACCTCAGCAAGTTCTGCGGTCAAATATTTGACCTCTTGAAATTTTGAGAAGGCAAGATCGAGCGATGAATTTGTCTGAGAAAGCCCAAAGGGAATTTCTTGTTTTTCCTGGGAATCGTTAATCGTAACGATCGGAATTTCTACGCCCATGACACTGCGGAAGGATAGCTTTAAACTGTTATCCAAAGGAACAGTGCGGGCTAGATCAACTCCGATTCCCAATGTAATATTTGCTTTTTGCAGAGCGGAATATGCTTCTTCATAAACATTGTCAATTTTACTCTGAATCTCGTTGGCATGGGAAATTAGCTGCATCATCTCGCGAATTAAGATGTTGCGTTTACGGTCAAGCAGCTCAAAACCGGTCTGCGAAAGGGAGAGCGTACGTTTGGTAGCCAAAAGATTGCCTTTTGTCGGAACGGTTGTGATTGCCATCGGTTATTTCCCTCCCATTGTAGTTTGATCAAGATTAAGGCTTGCAGAGTCAGCCACTTGTTGCTTGGCATTTTCCTGTTCTTCTTTTTGTTTCTCGACTTCCTTTTTGGCTTTTTCATAGTAGCGGTCAAGAATGTCACCATCTACACGGTCCAATTCACTGCGCGGAAGGGTCGCAAGTAACTGCCAACCTAAGTCAAGGCTTTGTGCAAGCGTCCGATTTTCATGGAATCCCTGCCGTAAAAAACGATGTTCAAAGAGATTACCAAACTTTATATAATCTTTGTCGATTGGGGAGAGCTCTTCTTCACCGATTACGCTTGCCAAAGACCGTGCATCATTTACTTTTGCATAGCTTGCAAAGAGCTGATTGGAAAGAGCCGGGTGATCTTCACGGGTAAACCCTTTGCCGATACCGTCCTTCATCAGACGAGAAAGACTGGGGAGAATACTGACAGGAGGATAAATGCCGCTTGCATCCAAATTGCGATCCAAAGAAATCTGTCCTTCTGTAATATAGCCGGTCAAATCAGGAACCGGGTGCGTAACGTCATCGTTCGGCATTGTTAAAATCGGCAGCTGCGTAACACTGCCTGGCTTGCCTTTTATCATGCCTGCACGTTCATAAAGGCTTGCAAAGTCGCTGTATAAATAACCAGGGAATCCTTTTCTTCCTGGAATTTCTCCTTTTGAAGAGCTAAACTCACGCAGAGCTTCCGCATAGCTTGTCATATCAGTCATGATAACAAGAATGTGCATTCCAAGTTCAAAAGCCAGATATTCAGCAACTGTCAGCGCACAGCGCGGACAAAGAGTACGTTCAATAATTGGGTCGCTGGCAAGGTTTAAAAACATGACAACTTTTCCAAGAACGCCGCTTTCTTCAAAACTACGTTGAAAATATTCTGCGACATCATTCGTAACGCCCATGGCGGCAAAAACGATTGCAAAGTTATCTTCTCCACCTTTATCCGTAATCTTTGCCTGACGGGCAATTTGAACGGCTAGCTCATTATGCTTCATACCGGAGCCGGAAAAAATCGGCAGTTTTTGTCCACGAATCAGCGTAGTCAGCACATCGATCGAAGAAATACCGGTATTAATATAGTTCTGCGGGTATTTTCGACTGACAGGATTGATTGGGGTACCGTTGATATCAGCACATTTTACAGGGAAGATATCGCCGAGCCCATCAATAGGGCGGCCGGCACCGTTGAACACACGTCCAAGAATTTCGGGGGACAGTGCCATTTCCATCGGGTGTCCGGTTAAACGGGTACGCGTGTTTGTCAGTGAAATACCGCGTGTCCCTTCAAATACCTGAATCACAACACGAGAGCCTTCCATCTGAACCACACGTCCCTGGCGCTGGGTACCGTTTTCGAGCTGAATGGTTACCATCTCATCAAAGGAAATATTCGGGACGTCATCCAGAACGATCAGGGAACCGTTGATTTCTTTGACTCCAACATAATCCAAAATCATTTTCTGCGCCCCCCTTAAGAGTTCATCACGAGTCCGGAAACGGTTTTATCGATTTCGGACAGGTATTGATCAAAAAGTTCCAACTTATTATTTGGAACATCGTATTTCATCTTAATAATTTTATCGAACAGGCCAGATTGTACCAGACCGGAAATCGGAATATTGGTGGTAACCAATTCCTTTGCTTTGTGATAGAGATGGAGAATTACTTCCATCATGCGCTTTTGCTTTTCCAGCGGAACATAAGTGTCTTCCGGGTGAAAAGCATTTTGCTGCAGAAAGCCAACACGAATGACTCTTGCAATCTCAATGACCAACTTTTGATCATCCGGCAGTACATCGGCGCCAATCAATTTTACGATTTCCATCAGCTTATTTTCCTCAAGCAGAATGGAGCTGATTTCAGAACGATATTTGATGAATTCAGGGCCGATATTTTTTTCGTACCATGGATTCAAATCGTTGATATATTCCGAATAACTTTCCATCCAGTTGATAGCAGGATAATGACGTGCATAGGCGAGCGATTTATCGAGTGCCCAGAAACAACGGGTAAAACGTTTGGTATTCTGAGTGACCGGTTCGGAGAAATCACCGCCTGCAGGAGAGACAGCACCGATCAACGTGACGGAACCTTCACTTTCATTTAGGTTTTTCACGAGACCGGAACGCTCATAAAATTCAGCCAGACGGCTGGGCAGATAAGCTGGGAATCCTTCTTCAGCGGGCATTTCTTCCAAACGGCCACTGATTTCACGCAAAGCTTCTGCCCAGCGGGAGGAAGAGTCTGCCATCATTGCTACATGATAGCCCATATCACGGTAGTATTCACAAAGTGTGACACCAGTATAGATACTAGCTTCACGGGCAGCAACCGGCATATTGGAGGTGTTTGCAATCAGAACGGTACGGTCAGTCATTGGACGTCCACTTTTTGGGTCAATTAAAGCGCCGAATTCTTCCAGAACCTGACTCATTTCATTTCCACGTTCTCCGCAGCCGACATAAACAATGATATCTGCATCACACCATTTTGCGAGTTGGTGCTGTGTCATTGTTTTTCCAGAACCAAAACCGCCAGGAATCGCTGCGGCACCGCCTTTTGCAATCGGGAACAGCGTATCAATGACACGCTGGCCGGTGATCAGCGGTACAAAACTTGGCTGCCGTTCTTTTACAGGGCGTGGGGTCCGAATCGGCCAGCGCTGGCAGAGAGTCAGCGGGTGGATGGTACCTTCTTCGTCCGTAATTTCTGCAATCGTATCGTTGACCCGATAACTGCCGTTTTCCATCACTTTTGTAAATGTGCCGGAAATGGCAGGCGGAACAAGGCAGCGATGTTCGATCACCGGCGTTTCCGGGCAGGTAGCATAAATTTGCCCAGGAGAAGCCTCATCGCCTTGTTTTACTTTCAAGGTCATATCCCATTTGCGCTCCTGATCAAGTGCAGGCACATTACAGCCGCGCGCAATAAATGCACCGGAAGAATCTGCGATCGCTTTTAAGGGGCGTTGAATTCCATCAAAAATATTATCCAGAATTCCAGGGCCCAGCGTTACATTCATCGGGAAACCGGTCCCAGTGATCGGTTCACCCGGGCGAAGTCCGGTGGTCTCTTCGTAAACCTGGATTGTGGTACGGTCATCGGTGATACCAATTACTTCACCAACAAGTTTTTG
>DHOF01000069.1:0-4522 GCA_002411615.1 Ruminococcaceae bacterium UBA5397 | reverse complement strand
CGGTGACGACCGGACCGTTAATGCCGAAAATCACATTTCTACTCATTCACAGTTACCTCAATCGTCATACTATTTCCATATTGGTGTTTTCCGCAAACCATTTGCGCTGATTTTCCAAAAGAGAGTCAAAAGTTTCATCAGCAACAATTCCCTGCGTATTGCTTTCAGCCCAAAAACCGCCGAGCCGGATTTTTCGGTCTGTCCGGAAAATACAACGACCCAAAAGCGGCTCTAGAAGGTCTTCGTACTTTTTATCTTCTTCCCGCAGATAGACTACAGTATCTCCTACTGTAAAGAGTGGTTCCATTTTTAATGCGCACTTCTTTAAGTACTCAGGATATTCTGGCCCATTTGCATAGTCCAGAAGCTTTTTTGCAGCACTGTTAAAGACTTCGTGAGTGATTGCTTTTCGACGTTTTAACAGTGCCTGGCGGCCTTCCAATTCTTTTTTTGCCATTTCACGGGCAATGGAGGAGGTCATGTTGGCCATTTCCTTCTGAATCATCTCATAGGCTTCCTGTAGGACCTGGTCTGTCGCTTTTTCGAGTTCTTTTTGTTTATAATCTAAGATTTCCTGTTTGATTTTCTGACGTTGTTCACTGGCATATTGATTAATTGCCTCATAAAATTTTCCAACGCGGAAATCTTCCTGATTTACCGTAGCTGGTGCCGGAGTATTGGCTGGGGCTACGGTAGGATTTGTTTTCATCAGTCTGCACCTCCCTACAGGTTAAATTTTAACCCCGATGGCTTCGCGGACGTATTCGGTGATGGAGTCTTTGGTGCGTCCGTTCCCATGGCGATCCGGAATTTCTACAATCAGTGGCTTTTTCATTTTTAATTTGAGAGTATAGATTTTTTCCGGACAAAGCTGTAATAAAGTAGCAGTGATTAAAATAACTGCTACATCGTCCATTTGGATTGCGTCGTCCAAAGCCTTTTGTACTTCTTCGGCCTTGTGTACGACGACTCCGTCAATTCCCGCAAGCCGCATGCCTTCTTGCGTATCAACGTTATCGCTGATTAGATAAAAGCGCATGGTTCACACCTTCGTAAAGAGCAAAATTGCAATCAGCAGGCCATACAGTGCAATGCCTTCGCCCAATGCAACGAAGATGATTGCTTTACCAAAGTTTTTGGAATCTTCACTGCAGGCACCGATTGCGGCAGCGGCACTGGGGCCAACTGCGATTCCGCCGCCGACGCCGCCAATACCAACCGCGAGGCCGGCAGCGATTGCTACCAGACCGTTAGCGCTGGAAGCAACGGCACCTGCTGCATGAGCAGTCATTGGGATTGCCAGGGTAACGACGCCGACCAAAAGGCAGGAGAAAATCTGGACCATCAGAGCAGTGCGGGGCTTTTTTCCGTGGTTTACCGCACGGACGGCCCACATTACAGAGCCGATTAAAAATACTACTGGAACAGCTAATAAAATTGCAGTCATAATAAAAACCTCCAAGTCAATTCAAATTCATTTTAATTATTTTAAGATGGGATACGAACCTCTACCGGAGTAAAGGGCCGACCGTCGCCATCGTAAAAACGACTGAACATTTCATAGAAATTCAGACGAAGGACATGGATGCTCACGAGCAATCCTTCCAGCGCCATCACGAAGATGTTGCCGATTACAAGAACAATTGGATAACCGACACCACCGACCATATCTGCCAGCGTAAATACCATATTCATCATGCCGGCATGGACTAGTACAAAAGCACCTACTCGCAGGAATGAAACGGTATTACTAAGGTAAGAAAGAAGAAATTCAAACAATTCAAAGAAATTCTGAACAATAAATTCGCCCCATTTTTTCGGTTTCCAATCGGGCTTATGTTCCATAAGACCGCCCAAAACTTCGCGGAAAAACATAACTAAGAGAGGCAAAACGATTAGAAGAGTTACATAAAGCGGGGTCATTACCGGAGTACCAAGAAGCTGCAGAATGAATCCGAAAACAATACTAATATAGAAAATCAGACCAGCAACCCCATTTTGCCCGAAAAGTGCACGCTCATAGTGTCTTTGACGAAGAGAAGAGAAAATGTTGAGGAACATAGCGACAATTAGGAGAACAACACCGATCGAAACAGCAACAATCAGAATATTAGTCGTTGTGCTTCCTTCCATAACGGAAATAGGTTTTTCTGAAAATCCGAGTGCAAAATAGAGTGGGTCGAGCAAATGCTCAAATCCGAATACAGAACCGAATACAGAGCCAAAAATACAAGAAGAAATTCCACAAGGCATCAAAATGTGCCCGAGAGGCATGTTCTTCTTTTTCCACATCCATAAACCGAGCAGAAATGCACAGATACCATGCCCAACATCACCGAACATGATGCCAAATAATGTCACAAAAATACAAGCGAGAAGGGGCGTTGGATCAATTTCGCTGTAATTTGGAAGACCATACATTTGAGTAAAGTATTCAAAGGCTTTAAATGGACGGCGGTTATGCAGCTTTACCGGTGGGGAATGAGTCAACTCATTAGAAGCATCATCAAGATTGTATTCTACGCTGGAGCACTGATCCAGTTTGCTGGTAAAGGAAGTTTCAGCTTCTTGAGGAATCCAGCCGGAAAGAATAAAAAAGCCGTTATATTGGAATGCATATTTTCGAATTCCAAAATAGGTGTTCTTAATTGTCAGCCATGAATAAATTAGATTGCAGCGTTCCTGCTCATTTTTCCAAAGCTGTTGAATCTCGTCATCGACTTTTTTTAACTCATTGCGGGAAGCATCAGCTTCTTTTTTAAATTGTCCCACAGCTTCTTTTGGAGTGCCGTCGAAACGTTCCAGATCCAGTGGCTGAAAATACAGACGGGAGAAAATTCGGTCAATTTCCGAACATTGCTCCAAGGGGCAGATATAAACGCCCCAAATTGTTTTTTCATCCGATGTACAAGGAAAAAATACTACAAATGGATTATCTTCATATGTTTTTAATTGTTCATAACCGGCTCTTGGCAAAGAGCCGAAGTGAATAGAAATAAACTGACATACCCGAATTTTTTTCAAATCAACTGAAAGCCCCACAAAATGCGAAGCATCTCTTGCATCTTGCTCATGGCGTTGTACTTCTTTTGAAATTTTTTCGTGCTGTGCCTGAAGTTTTGCGATACGATTAGAAATTGCCTGTGCATAGTGAAGAGCCTGAATAGGCTTTAGCTGTTTTTTTTCAGTTTCTTCTTCTGAAAAAAGATGAAGAGGCTGCCCAATCGATTTGACGGAAGAAGAAAGCTGCTGCAAAGGCGCCTGATATGGGTTATCTTCACTTAAAGGCAGAAAGGATTCTGTGTTAGAGTAAAAATTCATCGCATTATCCGGGTGAAATAAGTGACTTTTTCCGCAGATCGCAGTTACTGCATCCAATTCACTTAATTGACCTATTATGCTGATGATTTTCACTTTGATAATAGCCAAGGTTTAGGAACTCCTTCCGCTGAACCGCTCGGGGTTCAGAAGATTTTGAATTTCTGCTTTCTGCAGTTGGTAACGGACTCCTTCAATCAGTGTGGTCAGATCATGCAGTTCTGATTGAAGAAGAAAAACATAGGAGAAAAGCACGACGCTGGGGTTGGGACTAAAGCGAATCTTTTTGCGGCAGTCGTGATATTCGATATAAAAAATCAGATCATCCGGATCTTTGTGTGGGGTGGAGAGTGTGCGTTTTCCAACCCGCGTTGTCTGCATGATTTCAGCGGCTTCTTTTTCAGATTCTGCTGCTGCCATTCGGTCAAGTGTTTCTTTTTTTAGACTGCCGAAAGGAAGCAGAAGGGATTTGATTTGATCGGGGTCAGCGTGATAGGTTCGCTTTAAACGAATGATTCGGCTGTAATTATTGAGATCAATGTAATCGTCAAAAATACGCAGCAATTCTTCACGGGTCTGGCCTTTTGTTTCTTTGTAGATGACTTGATAAAGCCGTTGAAACAGGTCAATCCACAAAGCGCTCTCAATTCCGGTATAATCAACTTGTTCTTCAGTGCTTTTTGGAGCAAATGCTAAAAGAATTTTTTCATACCGCGTATGGGAAAGTGCGTGAAGCAGCTGGTCATAGCTCGAGAGCGTATGAAGCGCTTTTTCATCAATTTCCGTTTGGTGCGCTGCGCTTTCCGGGATTAAAAAGAAAGGATCTTCCATCTGCCCGGAATTCAGTCTTGTAATGCAGCGCAGAATTATTTGAATTTCCAGCTTCTGCAGCAGATAAGCTGAAACATGTTCTCCCAAATTCAGATCGTAGCGAGCTAATTTTGTGCTTTCGCTAAAAAGCCGCTCCCGCAGACAGGCTTCCAGCTGGCCGCGGTGAATATGAAATTCATCGATCGAAACGAGGACGGAACGATATGCGGTATGTGCTTTTAGATAAGCGGCAATATCATTAACGGAAGAACAATCCAGAAGAGCCATCCAGTCCTCGAAACGCAGTCTTTGGCCATAGAGTGCGCGCGCTTTACTGAGGACGGCATTTGACGAGGTCTGTCCCATGGTTATCCCTCCAATACACGGCTGACCA
>DHOF01000025.1:9094-10850 GCA_002411615.1 Ruminococcaceae bacterium UBA5397 | reverse complement strand
GGAAGAAATGATCCATGTCCCTGCGGCAGCGGATTAAAATGGAAAAAATGCACTTGTGAAAAGTATCATCCAAAAGCATAAAAAATAAAACGAAAAGAGAGTTTGTGGTTCTGCCGCAGACTCTCTTTTCATTATTATAAATATAGAAAAAATATAGAAAATCAAAAAATGACGTCAGATTTATCCGTAAAAATTGAAATCCTTCTGCAAAAGGGTTGTATTTTTCGTAAATATACGCTATAATCTCATTAAAAATTAAACAAATATTAGGTAAATTGATGTCGTTTTTTGCAAATGACCGAAGGGATGCGAGCGATTTGAAACAATACCATGCAAAAGAAATTTTGAATTTGGCCATCGCCGGACACAGTGGTTCCGGAAAAACCAGCATCGCAGAGGCAATGCTGAAACTTTCCGGTGCAACCGATCGCTTGGGAAAAATCAGCGACGGAAACACGGTCTGTGATTATGATCCGGAAGAGATTCGTCGGAAGACGAGTGTTTCCGCAAGTATTGCACCGCTGGAGTGGAAAAACCGCAAGATCAATCTGATTGATGCACCAGGGCTTCTTGACTTTGCCGGCGCGGCCGCAGAAGCGTTTCGCGCAGCAGACAGTGTGCTGATTACCATCAGCGGGAAAAGCGGAGCCGCAGTCGGAACTGAAAAGGCAGTGGAAGCGGCGGATGAGCGTGGGCTTTCCAAAGTGTTTTTCGTGAATGGGCTATGCGACGAGAGCGCACGGTTCTACCGGGTTTTTGAAGATTTAAAAGCGCGTTTTGGGCCAAGCGTCTGCCCCCTTGTGGTGCCTTACATAGTAGATGGAAAAGCAAATATCTATATTAATGTTCTGGAGTATAAAGCTTATGATTATTCCAAAGGCGCGCCGGTAGAAGTAAAAATGCCGGATATGGGCGAGCGTTTGGAAGGATTGCGCACTGCTATCTATGAAGCAGTCGCTGAGACTAGCGACGAGATGTTCGATAAATATTTTTCCGGAGAAGCTTTTACACCGGAAGAAGTCATCGTTGGCGTTTCTAAAGGCGTCAAATCCGGTGCAATTATCCCGGTATTTTGCGGGGATGCACTTTTGATGCGCGGCATGGAACAGTTCTTAAATGGACTTGTATGGCTTTTGCCGACGGCCGTCGATAAAGCGGGAGAGATTGCCGCAGATTTAGATGGAAATCCCGTGGAACTGGCCGTCAATGAAGATGCGGCGGCGGTGGCATTGTGCTTTAAGACCATTGCCGATCCCTTTGTTGGAAAAGTATCTTTTCTCAAAGTGATTTCCGGAACAGTTGCTACTGAAGATCAACTGTTTGATATGCGTACCGGGGTAACGGAACGAATCGGAAAAGTTGTTAAGATGTGCGGAAAAAAGCAGGAAGAAATGAAATTGATCCCTGCGGGAGATATTGGAGCGGTCCTGAAACTTTCCGGTGTTTCTACCGGTGACACGCTTTGTGCGCCGAGCAGAAAAGTTACCTTGGATGGAATTCGTTATCCAAGGTCTACTCTGCAGATGGCAATTCTCCCAAAGACAAAAGGGGACGAAGACAAAGTTGCGCAGGGAGTCTTTAAGCTAATGGAAGAAGATCCTACAATTTTGTTCCAGAATAATCCGGAAACCCATCAGATGGTAATCAGCGGTTTGGGCGAACAGCACTTAAATTTGGTCGTTTCGCGGCTGAAGAACCGTTATGGTGTGGAGACAATTTTACAAACACCGAAAGTGGCTTATCGTGAAAAGATCCG
>DHOF01000025.1:4997-8868 GCA_002411615.1 Ruminococcaceae bacterium UBA5397 | reverse complement strand
GATGTATGGATTGAATTTGAACCCTGTGACAGCGAAGGCTTAGAGTTTGCTGAACGTGTGGTCGGAGGAAGTGTTCCAAAAGGATTTTTCCCGGCGGTGGAAAAAGGACTGCGCGAATGTATCCAGAAAGGCCCGCTGGCAGGATACCCGGTGGTAGGACTGCGTGCAACCTTATATGATGGCTCCTATCATCCGGTCGACAGCTCCGAGATGGCCTTTAAGATGGCAGCGGCCATTGCTTATAGAAACGGAATGCCGCAGGCCGATCCGATTTTGCTGGAACCGATTGGACATTTAAAGGCAATCGTGCCGGATACAAGCATGGGCGACATTATGGGCGAAATCAATAAGCGCCGCGGCCGCGTTTTGGGCATGGAACCTGCAGAAAATGGAAGTCAAACGATTGATGCAGAGGTTCCGGTGGCAGAGATGAGCGACTTTTCTACTTATGTGCGTCAGGTGACACAAGGGCGCGGTACGTTTCAGTTTGAGTTTGAACGCTATGAGGAGTGCCCGCCGCAGATTGCGCAGAAGGTCATTGATGAAAGTAAACAAGAAGAAGCATGACCTTTGTAGGAATTAGAGAGAAAAAAGGGACTTTCCGTGATATTATCCGGGAAGCCCCTTTTTGTCGGAAAATTTGCCGCGAGATTTTTCCCTGTTCTGTTTTTAAAAAAGCTCTCATAAACTTGTTCTGACAGGGGGAGATTTTTATGCGTATGATTTCGGTGCGGCTTTCTAAGAAAAAAGGGCTGCTTTTTCTGGCTATCCTGCTTTTAGTGGTGGGATTGATCTTTGTGATGGCTTTTTTAGACGGCGCGTGGAAAGATCCCGGCGGAAAGAATGAACAGCGGGTAAGTTTTTTGCGCAGTTGTGGCTGGGAGGTAGAACCGGAACCTGTTGAAACACGCGAAATCCAAATTCCGGAAACATTTTCGCAGGTTTATAAAAATTATGCACAACTCAACGAAAAAGCAGGGTTTCATCTGGAAGCAGTTGCGGGAAAAAAATGTATGCAGTACGTTTACAAAGTGAAAAACTATGATGGACGAAATGACGTTTATGCTCATCTTTTAGTTTGTGACGGCAGAATTTCCGGAGGGGATCTTTCTACAGCAGCCTTGAATGGATTTATGGTTCCGCTGCGGATACTGGCGGAAAAGAATTAAAAATGGTATACTAATATAATAAAGATTAAGAAAGGAAGCCTGAAAAGAGAATCTTTTCAGCAGAGACAAAGTGGAACGAATTGATAAAATTTTATCGTCTTGTGGGACGATGAGCAGGAAAGAGGCTGGGCTGGCAGTTCGAAAAGGGCGGGTCATGGTCAACGGCACGCTTGTTTATTCTGCCTCACAAAAAGTGAATCCCGATACAGATCAGATCATGCTGGACGGAGCTCCCTTCTTTTATCATAAGGTACTTTGGCTGATGCTGAATAAACCCGACGGGGTCCTTTCGGCGGCACGAGATCCAAAACAGAAGACGGTACTTGATTTAGTGCCGGAAGAACTGCGTCGGAAAGGCCTTTTTCCGGCGGGCAGATTGGACAAGGATACGACGGGTCTGCTGATTTTAACAAATGACGGAGAGGCCGCGCATCATATGTTGGCACCTAAAAGCCATGTGATGAAAAAGTACCGCGCTCGTCTGGATGCTCCGCTTCCTTTGGATGCAAAGGAACGCTTTGCAAAAGGAATTGCGCTGAGTGACTTTACGACACTTCCGAGTAGCCTGAAAATTTTGGAAGAGGGAAGTCAGCCACTCTGTGAGGTCCAAATCCATGAGGGAAAATTCCATCAGATTAAACGAATGTTTTTAGCCCTTGGCTGCACAGTCATTGGACTAGAGCGTACTGCGATTGGAAGCTTAGCGCTGGACCCTTTGCTGGAGTTGGGCGAATGCCGACAAATGACAGAGGAAGAGATCAGATTGGTTTTTAGGGAACCGAAGGAATAAAAAATTTCACCAAATGGAAAAACAATTAAAAAAATGGATATTTATAGAATCCTATTTACGAAAAATATCGGCAAAAATCATAAAAAAAAAAATTTTTTTCGTCAAAATGGTTGATATTAAACCGAAAGATATGTAAAATATACTTAGCTTATTCTATTTTGAACTTATTTTTTGTTTAAACTTCTAAATATGAAAAGAGAGGATCAAAACTATGTCAAACAGATTGTTTCAAGGCGTGATCCATCAGATGCGTGACGCCATCGACCGGCCAGTTGGTGTGATTGATGAAACATCTACTGTAATTGCTTGTAGCGAGCTTGGAAAAATTGGAGAGAAGACCGGCAATATTTCTCCGGAAATGATGGCCTCTCAGGAACCTTTTGTGGTCAATGGCTATACGTATTGCCCATTTGGAGGTCTTCCCCGTGCAGAGTATGCCATCTTTGTCCTTGGAAATGATCAGGAAGCCGCTCACTATGCAGCTCTTTTAGCAGTTTCGCTCAACAGCATCAAACAGTACTATGATGAAAAATATGACCGTGGTAATTTTATCAAGAATATTATTCTCGATAATATTCTGCCCGGTGATATTTATCTCAAAGCCCGTGAACTGCATTTTAATGCGGATGTTACCCGCGTTTGCATGCTGATTAAAATTGTTGCAAACACCGATGTAGCGGTCTTCGATGTGGTTCAGAATCTTTTCCCGGACAAGTCAAAGGATTTTGTTGTCAACATTAATGAAGATGATATTGCGATTGTCAAAGAGATTCAGCCCGGAATCGACGCAAAAGATCTGGAAAAGTTGGCAAGCTCCATTGTCGATACGCTTTCGGGAGAATTTTATGTACACTGTGTAGTTGGTATCGGCACGCCGGTAGAAAGCCTAAAGGATCTTGCGCGTTCCTTTAAAGAAGCACAGGTCGCTTTGGAGGTTGGAAAAGTTTTTGATACAGAGCGCAGTATTGTCAGCTACGATAACCTTGGAATCGCTCGGTTGATCTATCAGCTTCCAACAACTCTTTGCGAAATGTTCCTCAAAGAGGTCTTCAAAAAGGGTGGAATCGACAGTCTCGATCATGAAACACTCTTTACCATTCAAAGATTTTTTGAAAACAACCTGAATGTTTCAGAAACAAGCCGTAAACTTTTTGTTCATCGAAATACCCTTGTTTACCGTTTGGAAAAAATCAAGAAGATTACGGGTCTCGATCTGCGCGAATTTGAAGATGCCATTGTGTTTAAAGTGGCTTTGATGGTTAAAAAATATCTTTCCAGCAATCCAACAAAATTTTGATTAAGCCCAAAAAGACGGTAACTATTTCCTTTTTCACAAAAGTGACAAATAGTTTAAAATAGTTACAAAATAATTGCAATTTATTTCTCATTTAGAATTATAAAATTGAGGCTTGTTGGTATGATGATAACATGTCAGCAAGCCTCAATTTGTTTTGTGGACATTGATTTTTGGAAATGGAGCGTGTTTTTGTGATAGAATTCGACCATGTAAGTAAAACCTATCCAAACGGCACTCATGCATTATATGATGTCAGCCTGAATATTGAGAAAGGGGAATTTGTTTTTATTGTCGGTGCTTCCGGCGCGGGCAAAAGTACCTTTCTTAAGCTGATTACAGCAGAGGAACGTGCGGAAAAAGGGCAGATTTTTGTAAACGATATTGATGTGACCCATATTAAGCGCAGAAAGGTTCCTTATTTGCGCAGAACTTTGGGAACGGTTTTTCAGGACTTTCGCCTGATCCCGTCGATGTCCATCTATGATAATGTGGCGTTTGCCATGCATATCGTCGGCACACCGACAAAATCCATTAAAAAGCGTGTGCCGTATATTCTTGGCCTTGTCGATCTGCAGGATAAAGCAAAGTGCATGCCGGCAGAGCTTTCCGGCGGCG
>DHOF01000025.1:826-4792 GCA_002411615.1 Ruminococcaceae bacterium UBA5397 | reverse complement strand
GCTTTCCGGCGGCGAGCAGCAGCGAGTAGGTCTAGCAAGAGCGCTGGTCAATAATCCTTCTCTGATTATTGCTGACGAACCGACCGGCAATATTGACCCGGCACTTTCTTTTGAGATCGTTGATCTTCTCAGCGAGATCAATCTGCGCGGAACCACTATTTTGATGGTTACCCATGAACATAGTCTGGTAAAACACTTTCAGAAGCGTATTGTGGAGATTAATGATGGCCGGATCGTGGCCGATACCAAGCAGCTGGAGGTGGGACAATGAAGCTGGGATATTTAATTAAGGAAGGCTTTAAAAATGTCCTGACCAAACACCGGACGATGAGCCTCGCTTCAATTGGCGTTTTGACTTGCTGTATTTTAATGACGGGTGCTGCGGTATTATTTAGTATGAATATGAATTCGGCGATGAGCACCGTAGAGGGAAATAACTCGATTAAGGTTTTTATTAAACGAGATGTTTCTTCACTGGACGCTATTAAAATTGGCGAACAGATCAAACAGATGGACAATATTGATACCTGCGAATACATATCAAGAGAAGATGGCCTAAAGGAAATTCAGAACATGGTTGGCGCAGAAAATTCCGGTCTGCTCAACGGCCTTTCTAACGATACCAGCTGGCTGCCGGATTCTTTCCGGATTTCGATGAAGGATCTTTCACAGTATCAGGATACTGCAAATCAGATCTTGAGTATTCAGGGCGTTGAAAAGATTACAGATTATACTGCCCTTGCGGACAAGCTGACCAGAATGGATAAAATTGTCACAAACGTCGGTTTGGCAGTCGTAATCATCCTAAGTGTCGTTTCTCTATTTATTATTGCGAATACGATTCGTGTTACGATGTATTCCAGACGTCTGGAAATCAGCATTATGAAATCGGTGGGCGCTACCAATGGGTTTATCCGAATTCCGTTTGTTGTAGAAGGAATTATTCTCGGAATTGTTTCAGGTGGACTCGCGGTTGCACTGCTTTATCTGCTTTATCAGAAGATGGTGAGCTTAATTGCAAACCTCGCCGCTTTTCAGGCGATTAATATCCACCCGTACCTGCCCTGGATGATTCTCATTTTTATGGGCATTGGCGCTTTGTTTGGAACTTTAGGAAGTATGATCTCGATGGGAAGATACCTCAAAAAAGAAGGGGGTTCCATCGTTGGCTGGTAAACATTTTTGGCAGCGTGCCGCTGCCGCAGTAATAACCGCTGCTCTCATAGTAGTGCCTGCTGCGACCACAGCTTTTGCCGAAAACAGTAACTTGGATACACTCCGACAGCAGCAGAGTGATTATCAGAACCAGCAAAAAGAAAATCAAACGAAAATTGATCAGCTGAAATCAGATCAAACTCAGAAGGAAGCCTATAAAGCTGCTTTGCAGGATCAGGTTTCCAATTTACAGCATCAGATTGATACGTATAATCAGCAGATTGGGGATCTTGATCAGGATATTACTGCAAAACAAGATGAGATCACATCTAAGCAAAAAGAAATCGATTCCGGTTTTGCATTGCTGAAAGAGCGTCTGCGTGCACTCTATATTTCCGGAGAAGCAAGCAATTTGGAAATTTTGCTTTCGTCTAAGAGTCTTACCGACTTAGCAGATAAAACAGAAGCGATCAAAATGGTTTCGGATCATGATCAGCAGCTGATCGATAACCTAAAAAGTCATTTAACAGAGATTGAAGCGCAGAAAACAGAAATCGAGAAAAGCCGGCAGGAAGTTTCCGATGCAAAGGATGCACTGGATCAAAAGCGGACGGAACTCGACGGCGTGATGGAAGAGACACAGCAGGTAATTAATGAACTTGCCGGCTCTGCCGAAGCCTTGGAAGAAGAAAATAAGGAAATTGCTCAAAAGGAAGCTGCTACTGCAGAGCAGATTGACTCTTGGTATGCGAATTATTATTCGCAGAAGCAATCTTCTTCAGATGCTGTTGTGATGCCTTCCGGCGGCGGGCAGTTTATTTGGCCGGTTCCGTATACCACAAACGTCACTTCTGGATTTGGCCCTCGCTGGGGAACAAACCATAAGGGAATTGATATTTCTTCCGGCGGCGTTTATGGACAACCAATCGTAGCCTCTGCTTCCGGTACTGTTATTGTTGCAGATTCCGGCGGCTGGGGCGGCGGCTATGGAACTTGGGTGTCTATTGACCACGGAAATGGATTTTCTACCGTTTATGGCCATATGTCAAGTCTTTGTGTCAGTGTTGGACAGACTGTTCAGCAGGGTCAGGTGATCGGTACTGTCGGAAGTACCGGAGACAGTACCGGCCCCCATTGCCATTTTGAAGTACGTGTAAACGGTGTTGCACAAGATCCGCTTAACTATGTTTAACTGAATTCGTTTTTAATCGGCTCGGCTTTTTCGGGCCGATTTTTTGTTGAAATAAGATTTTTAAAAATTGGGACTTTTGAAAGTCTGTTGCTTCTATGACAAAATACGGTTGACAGAAAGCAATTACGACCCTATAATACTAACTGTATATCAAAAAAAATCAGGCGAGCATTCGCCTATGAAATTAAGGGATGATACCATGGTAAAACAAACTGTTTTAACACAGGAAGGCCTCGATAAGCTCGAAAAAGAGCTGGAAGAACTCAGAGGGGTCAAGAGAAAAGAAGTTGCTGAAAAAATCAAGGTAGCGCTGAGCTTTGGAGATCTTTCTGAAAACAGCGAATACGATGAGGCTAAAAATGAGCAGGCTATTATGGAAGCCAGAATTGCAGACCTCGAAGTAACGCTGAAAAATGCAAAAGTCATCGATGAATCTGAATTGAGTAATGGCATGATTCACGTTGGCTCAAAAGTTCAAGTTTCTGTAAAAGATGAAAAAACTCAAAAAGTACGGGAAATGAATCTTAAAATTGTTGGCAGTAATGAAACAGATCCGGTACAAGGCTTTATCAGTGATGAATCTGCCGTTGGAAAAGCGCTGTTGGGACACGAGGTCAATGATGTTGTGGAGATCGAAGTGCCTGCTGGAGTGAAAGAATATACCATTCTTTCTATTTCCAAATAACACCGTCTTTTTAAGGGTGGGGTGTTTTCATCCCGCCCTCTCTTTTTGAATTTTGGCAATGAAGCAAATAATTCATCCACGATAAATAAAAGGTAGGGAAAAATATGAGTGAAAAAAATCAGGAACAGCAGCCGGAACAGAATTTAGGAGAATTGCTGCAGATTCGCCGCGATAAGCTGACCGCTTTGCGCGAAGCAGGCAAAGATCCCTTTAAAATCACAAAATGTGATCAAGATAGTTTTGCAGCAGAAATTCATGAGCATTTTGAAGATTATGAGAATAAAGACGTCTGTATTGCCGGCAGAATGATGAGCCGCCGTAATATGGGAAAAGCCAGCTTTATTGATCTTTGCGATAAAACAGGCCGAATTCAGGCTTACGTTAGAATTAACGATGTCGGAGAAGAAAGCTATTCCGATTTTAAAAACTACTGGGACTTGGGCGATATTATTTGCCTCAAAGGGTTTGTCTTTAAGACTCGCCGCGGAGAGATCAGCGTCCATGCAAAAGAAATTGAGCTCCTTTCGAAATCCCTCCTTCCGCTGCCGGAAAAATTCCACGGATTAAAAGATACCGATTTGCGCTATCGTCAGCGCTACTTGGATCTGATTGTCAATCCGGAAGTCAAAGAGACTTTTGTCATGCGCAGCCATATTATTACAGCGATTCGTGCTTTTATGGACAGCCATGACTTTTTGGAAGTGGAGACTCCGGTTCTGCATACAATCGCCGGCGGCGCAGCGGCACGGCCGTTCATTACGCACCATAATACGCTCGATATCGACCTTTATTTGCGCATTGCTTTGGAATTGCACCTCAAGCGTCTGATTGTCGGCGGCTTTGACCGCGTTTATGAGATTGGACGCGTGTTCCGCAACGAGGGCATGGATACCCGCCACAATCCGGAATTTACGCTGATGGAATTTTATCAGGC
>DHOF01000025.1:0-571 GCA_002411615.1 Ruminococcaceae bacterium UBA5397 | reverse complement strand
GGGGTGGAACTTGATTTTGGCAGCCCGTTTTGCCGTATGACGATGGTAGAGGCCGTCAAAAAATATTCCGGTGTTGACTTTAATGAAATTAAGACATTGGAAGAAGCACGCGCTGTTGCGAAAGAACACAACCTTGCATATGAGGAACGCCATAAAAAGGGTGATATTCTGAATCTGTTCTTTGACGAGTACTGCGAAGAAAAATTGATTCAGCCAACTTTTATTACCGAACATCCGGTGGAAATTTCGCCTCTTGCAAAGCGCAAAGAGGATGACCCAAATTATACGCAGCGCTTTGAACTTTTTGTCATGGGACGTGAACTTGCAAACGCGTTTTCCGAATTGAATGACCCGATCGATCAGCGCAAGCGCTTTGAGGCACAGGCTGCTCAGAAAGCCGCCGGAGATGATGAAGCCTGCGATGTTGACGAGGATTTTCTCACAGCTTTGGAATATGGAATGCCACCTACAGGAGGATTGGGAATCGGAATTGACCGCCTGGTCATGCTCCTTACCGATCAGCCTTCTATTCGCGATGTACTGTTGTTCCCCACGATGAAGCCTTTGGACA
>DHOF01000161.1:7587-8396 GCA_002411615.1 Ruminococcaceae bacterium UBA5397 | reverse complement strand
CTGATGTTCTGCCACTGAACTACTCCTGCATAATTGGCGGAACTATGGTTGTTATTTTAACATAAAACAGGAATCTTTGCAAGGGAATCTTATGATGATTTTTATGGAAAAAGGTTTCTCTTTAGTTTCGCTGGTTTACATAACGTAAAAAAATATTTTTGCAATTTTATTTTTTACCGATAGTATTCCACACTTTCCACTGGCTTTTCCACAAAGTGATTCGAAAAAAGGGCCAAAGTCAGCCGATTTGGGGTAGTTTTCCACAACCTCCACCGCCAAGCTGTCAAAACTTTCCCCGGACAAACTGTTTACATAAGTTTCTAGAAAACTAAAATTATGTGTTTGACAGGGCATTGTTACCCTGATATTTAAGCCTGCCAAATAAACGTCTTTAGAATTGTAAAAAGCCGCAGAGACTTCGTCAATAAAGACAAAATCCCTGCGGCTTTTTTATCTCAAATTCATGAGAATCAATCCAACTTCTTATCTGCGACTTCCTTCTGTGCACGCGCAATGAAATCTTTGACAGCCATTGTGCCGAGGTCTCCCTCTTTACGGTGGCGTACAGAAATTTCTCCGCTCTCAACTTCCTTATCGCCAATTACCAGCATATAAGGGGTCTTCTGCAGCTGCGCTTCACGAATCTTATAACCGATCTTTTCATTTCTCATATCGCTTTCTACCCGCAGACCGGCGTCTTCCAATTCTTTCTGCAGCTTTTCGCAATAATCGTGATGGCGTTCACTGATCGGCAGAATCTGCACCTGTACCGGAGAAAGCCACATTGGGAATGCACCGGCAAAGTGTTC
>DHOF01000161.1:6813-7280 GCA_002411615.1 Ruminococcaceae bacterium UBA5397 | reverse complement strand
AGCTGAATGGTTCCGCACTGCCATGTACGGCCTAGGCAGTCCTGCAGATGAAAATCAAGCTTCGGGCCATAGAATGCGCCGTCTCCCTCATTGATATCATAGTCATACCCGAGTTCCGTAATCGCCTCGCGCAAAACATTTGTGGCGTTATCCCAAGTTGCCTTATCTCCCATATGATCTTCCGGCATAGTCGAAAGTTCAATATGATACGGAAATCCGAAAGTCTTATAAACGCTGTCGATCAAGCGCACCACGCCTTTGATCTCATCTTTCATCTGATCAGGCGTCATAAAGATATGCGCATCATCCTGATTGAAGCAGCGCACGCGCATTAAACCATGCAAAGCACCGGAAAGCTCATGACGATGGACAAGGCCAATCTCGCCCATTCTCAGCGGCAGATCTTTATAGGAACGCATCTTTGTCTTATAGACCAGCATTCCGCCGGGGCAGTTCATCGGCTTGAT
>DHOF01000161.1:6366-6623 GCA_002411615.1 Ruminococcaceae bacterium UBA5397 | reverse complement strand
TCTTCGTCGTCGATCACCGTAGTATACATATTGTTCTTATAATGTGCCCAATGTCCGCTGCGCTCCCAAAGCTTCCGGCTCAAAATAACCGGTGTGCTGATTTCCTGATAGCCCGCCTTTTTATGCACTTCGCGCCAGTAATCCAAAAGCAGATTCTTGAGAATCATTCCCTTTGGCAGGAAGAACGGGAAACCAGGGCCTTCATCCATAATCGTGAAGAGTTCCAGTTCTTTTCCCAGTTTACGATGATCCCGCTT
>DHOF01000161.1:4228-6089 GCA_002411615.1 Ruminococcaceae bacterium UBA5397 | reverse complement strand
ACGCCAATAAGCGCCGGTGCAGTTCGTCAATTTGACAGCTTTTACTTTTCCAGTGCTCAAAAGATGAGGGCCGGCGCAAAGGTCAATATAATCACCCTGTTTATAGAAAGTGATTTTTTCGCCTTTGCCGCTGTGTTCTTCAATCAGTTCCACTTTGTAATCCTGATGTAAATCCTTCATCAGCTTCAATGCGTCTTGTGCCGACATCTCTACCCGCTCTAATGGAATATCTTCCTTGATAATCTTTTTCATCTCAGTTTCAATCGCAGTAAGATCTTCTGGGGTGAGCGTTCTGGGCAGATCGAAATCATAGTAGAATCCGTTATCAATCGCAGGCCCGATCGCAAATTTCGCATCAGGGAACAAGTGCTGAACCGCTTGTGCCATAATATGAGAAGTAGTGTGCCAATAAGCACGCTTTCCGTCTACCTGGTCAAACGTTAAAATCTCCAGTTCACAGTTCTCTGTCAGCACAGTCCGCAGGTCGACCACTTTTCCATTCAGCTTTCCAGCGCAGGCAGCCTTATAAAGTCCCATTCCGATGCTTTTGGCAACTTCTGCAACTGTGATTCCGGACTCAAATTCTCTTGGTTCGCCTTTTAAAGATACCTGAATCATTTTTCTGCTCCTTTTCTATATAATATATATTTCTAGGAGAGGCAGCTGACAAAATAAAAAAGCCCTGCCCCACCTAAAATGGGGCAAGACTTGATTTGTCTCACGGTTCCACCCATATTCTCCCGCTTAAAACGGGACTCATTAAAAAAGCTTCTAACGGTGCTTTTCCGGCATACCTCTTCGGCATGCAGCTCGGAGGTGGTAGTCCTTGCAGTTGTGTTCGGCGCAAAAGCTTTCAGCCTAAGACTTTTGCTCTCTGATCCAAAGCCAATCTGCGGCTTCCTCGTCATCGCTTTTTATTAAATATCACCCGGTAATCTCCGGATAAAAGTCATGTTATCACCGTTTTCTTTTCTTGTCAAGCGATCAGAATTTTTATTCCAAATTCTTTTGACTGCAGAACCCTTTGGAAAAGGATGATCCATTCTTGACAACCCCCCTGTCTGCGGTATACAATTGTAAAGAATGCAAGATTGGAAAAAACATGACTGCATTTTTGGGAATGACGCACCCAATTTTCTTGATATTTTCAAAATCAATTTCTTAAAAAAATTTTTTAAAAGGAGGTGCCCCTAAAATTGAATACTTTCACAGCAATCCTCATCGCAGCAGTTTGTGCAGCGGTGGCTGGTGTTGTGTGTTTTTTTGCCGGTTCTGCGCATCGAAAAAAGGCAGCCGAAGCTGCGATTGGCTCTGCAGAAGAAGAAGCCAAACGTATTGTAAGTGACGCGCTCAAAAACGCAGAATCCAAAAAGAAAGAAACCTTGCTGGAAGGAAAAGATGAGCTTCATAAGCTGCGCTCAGAAGCGGAAAAGGAAATTAATGACCGCCGCAAAGAAGTTCAGCGACAAGAACGAAGGATCCAGCAAAAGGAAGAATTTCTAGACAAAAAATCAGAAACATTTGACGCAAAATCCGAAGCTTTGCAGCAAAAGCTCAAAGATGCCGATCAAAAGCTTCAAGATGCAGAAGAGGTTAAAAAGAGTCAGCTTGAAATGCTGGAAAAGATCTCGGGTTATACAGCAGATCAGGCAAAAGAATATCTGCTCAAAGACCTTGACAATGAGCTGACTCATGAAAAAGCAGCCAAGCTGATGACCATGGAGCAGCAGATGAAAGATAGTTCCGACCAAATGGCTCGAGAGATTATCTCTATGGCAATTCAGCGCTGCGCTGCAGACCATGTAGCAGAAGCTACCATCAGCGTTGTTCCGCTGCCAAATGATGAAATGAAAGGCCGCAT
>DHOF01000161.1:0-3998 GCA_002411615.1 Ruminococcaceae bacterium UBA5397 | reverse complement strand
TGATTATTGATGACACACCAGAAGCAATTACCATTTCCAGTTTCGATCCGGTTCGCCGCGAAGTTGCACGAATTGCATTGGAAAAACTGATCTCCGATGGCCGGATTCATCCAGCCAGAATCGAAGAAATGGTGGATAAAGCCCGCCATGAAGTGGACGCGACCATTAAGCAGGAAGGTGAACGAGCTGTTATTGAGGCCGGTGTAAACGGTCTGCATCCTGAATTGATCAAACTTCTGGGACGATTGCGTTATCGTACCAGCTATGGGCAGAATGTGCTCAACCACTCTCTTGAAGTTGCTTCCCTTTGTGGAATTATGGCAAGTGAACTCGGAATGGATCCGACTGTTGCGAGAAGAGCCGGTCTTTTACATGATATTGGAAAATCTCTGGATCATGAGATGGAAGGTTCCCATGTAGATATCGGTGTTGATGTCGCCCGTAAGTACAAGGAAAGCGAAGCAATCATTCATGCGATTGCCGCACATCACAATGATATTGAGCCTAAAACGGTAATTGCCTGTCTTGTTCAGGCTGCCGATGCAATCAGTGCCGCTCGTCCCGGTGCTAGGAGAGAGAATCTGGAAAACTACATCAAGCGCCTTGAGAAGCTTGAAGAAGTCGCTTCCAGTTTTGAAGGAGTTGCAAGCTGCTATGCCATCCAAGCAGGTCGCGAAATCCGCGTAATGGTGAAGCCTGAAGTCATCAGTGACGATCAGATGGTTCTGCTTGCCCGCGAAATTTGTAACAAGATTGAAAATGAGCTTGAATATCCCGGTCAGATCAAGGTAAACATTATTCGTGAGAGCCGCGCTTCTGACTATGCGAAATAAACTTTTGCGGTTGGTCCGCACGTTTTTCTTTTGAAATCTTACGCCTGTCTGATTTTTCAGATGGGCGTTTTTTTATGCTTTAAAGCTACACTGCTCTTGCCTTTTTGAATTTTTTCCTCCATAATAGAAAGCAGTTGAAAATAGAATCGAGGAATTCTAAAATGAATCTTTTTGCAATCGGAGATGTTGTCGGCAGTATTGGATGCCGATTTCTCCGGGAAAAACTGCCCGCTTTTAAAAAATATAAAGGAATCGATCTGGTAATCGCTAACGGCGAAAACAGCGCCGACGGCAATGGCCTGACCCCTTCCTCTGCACACTATCTTTTTGACAGCGGCGTCGATGTGCTTACAGGCGGCAATCACAGTTTTCGCAGAAAAGAAAGCTATGAACTTTATGACACCTGTGAAACGCTTTTGCGGCCGGCTAACTTTCCTGCTTCGGCCCCGGGAAAAGGATTTACCGTGGTTGATATGGGCCGCATTCAGGTGGGAGTTCTCAACTTGATGGGGGTCGTCTATCTGGAATCCTTAGAGTCTCCTTACGATTGTGCTGATCGTCTTTTAAAAGATGCGCCAAAAATCACCGTGGTGGATTTTCATGCAGAAGCAACCGGAGAAAAGCGCAGCCTTGCCTATTATCTGGATGGAAAAGTCAGCGCAATTTGGGGAACTCACACTCATGTTCAAACGGCGGACGACTGCCTGCTGCCAAAAGGCACAGGCTATATTTCCGACCTTGGAATGACCGGTACCATCGAATCCGTGTTGGGGGTCAAGCCGGAACTGACCATTGAGAAAGCCCGCACCAAAATGCCCGTTCGTTTTGATCTTTTGCAGGAAGGTCCCTGCAAAATGGACGGATGTCTCTTTGGCATTGATGAAAAAACCGGGCGCTGCCTTTCTGCAGAGCGAATTGAGCTCACTTAAAAGTGTTTTATCTTTTACACATATTGTCCCATCACAGCGGAAAAGATTCAGGTTGAATCCATTTATCGATTGTGATATAATATTGGATATTAAAAGCATGGAAGCGGTCTGAACCGCCTTATGAAGAGGAGTGTCGATATGATCAACGGAACTGATCTTCGCAACGCTATGATTTCAGCTGCGAACAATATCGCAAAGCATAAATCCAGCATTGATAAACTGAATATTTTTCCGGTCCCCGATGGAGATACCGGAACGAATATGTCTATGACTATCGGAAATGCCGCCGCTGAACTTGAAAAAGTAAAAGAAGAAAAGACAGCCGGCGAAGTGGCCCACATCGCAGCAAGTGCCCTATTGCGTGGTGCCCGTGGAAATTCCGGAGTCATTCTTTCTTTGCTTTTCCGTGGGTTCTCAAAAGGGACCGAAGGTATGGACACGCTTGGCGGAAGCGATCTTGTCAACGCACTGGGAATCGGTGTAGAAGCCGCCTATAAGGCAGTGATGAAGCCGGCTGAAGGAACAATTTTAACCGTCTCTCGTGTTGCCAGCGAAAAGGGAAAAGCTGCCGCAGCAATCGATGATGATCCGGTTTATGTATGGAGTGCTGTTTGTAAAGGCGCTGCAGAAGCTCTGGAAAATACGCCTGAACTTTTACCGGTCCTTAAAAAAGCCGGCGTCGTGGATGCAGGTGGAAAAGGGCTCTGCTACATTTTTGAGGGTATGATGAGTGTTTTTCGTGATGGTGTTATTATCGAAAATGATGGGGACGAAGAGGAAAAAAATTCTTCCGCTTCTTTAAGCGATGATTTCTTCCGCAATGCTGCTGCTGAGTTTGATCAGGAAATCCATTACACTTACTGCACCGAATTTATTGTTGGGCGTAATCCCGAAGTTCAGAAAGATCCGGAAGAACTTCGTACTTTCCTCGAAACCATGGGCGATTGTGTTGTGGTGGTTTCAGACGATGAGATCATCAAAGTTCATGTGCATACGGAAGACCCCGGAAACGCTTTGGAAGCTGCTCTTGTCTTTGGCCAGCTATTAACTGTAAAAGTTGACAACATGAAGGAACAGCACCGCAAAGCACAGGAAACAGAAGCTGCTAGAAAAGAAGATCTCAAAAAAGAGGAGATAAAGCCTGTAGACCCTACAGAAGAAATCGGATTTATTTCTGTAGCCGCAGGAGAAGGACTAGCAACCCTCTTTAAAGATCTTGGATGCTCTTACGTTGTGAGCGGCGGTCAAACAATGAACCCCAGCACAGAAGATATTTTGGAAGCTATCAAAGCAACTCCGGCAAAAAATGTAATAATTCTGCCGAATAATAAAAATATTGTTATGGCTGCAGAACAGTGCATTCCGCTCGTCACCGACCGTAAAGTTATTGTTTTGCCGACTCGTACAATTCCGCAGGGACTTTCTGCCATGCTTTCTTATGATCCGGAATCCACTACAGAAGAAAATTCTGTTAAAATGATGGAGGCTGCCGGAAATGTAAACACCGGCATGGTCACTTTTGCCGCTCGTGACAGTGAGTTTGGCGGTCATAAAATGAAACAGGGCGACATTCTTGGCCTTGAAAACGGCAAGATGAAGCTGATTGAAAAAGATTACGTTCATACTTGCAGCAAGTTGACTCGCTCCATGGTAAATCGCGCTACCTCCTTTATCACCATTATCTACGGTCAGGATGTAACCGAAGAACAGGCAAATGATGCCTATAACCGCATCAAATCTCATGTAAGTTCCGATATTGAAGTTACTTTAGTAAACGGTGGTCAGCCGGTTTATTACTTTATCATTTCAGTTGAATAATTCCAATTGAAAACCACCAAAAAGGTTGGGGTTTTTCGTGTCTCTTTTTTCGGTTCCAATTACAAATTTAAAAGGCGTCGGCAAAAAGCGTGCTCCTCTTTTCCAAAAAATTGGGGTGCTTTCTGTCGGCGCTTTATTGCGCCTTTATCCACGCACCTATGAAGACTGGAACCATCGTTCCACTATTTTTGAGGCTGTCCCAGGGACTGTCTGTGCCATCCGGGCAACGGTTTCTTCGATTGGTTCTCCCGTTCGGGTTCATGGCGGAATGATTCTGATTAAAGGCACCGCAGAAGATGAAACCGGAATTCTGAATCTTACTTTTTTTAATAATCCTTATATTCCACGCTTATTGATTTCTAACCGCACCTATATTTTTTATGGAAAGGTGACAGAAAATTTCGGGCACAAAGAAATG
>DHOF01000075.1 GCA_002411615.1 Ruminococcaceae bacterium UBA5397 | reverse complement strand
AATCGCAGCATTGACAATCAGACTGGGGCGCGCTTCTGGAAGCATTACCTTGTAAATGATCTGAAAGGTTCCCGCTCCCATTGACTGAGCAGCCTCAATAATCCCGTGGTCCACTTCCTGAATAGAACTTTCCACCAAGCGGGCCACAAACGGTGCTGCCGAAACGACCAGCGACACAATGGTTGCTTTCGTTCCAATCGTTGTCCCGACGACCATTCGTGTAAACGGCATAATCGTTACTAAAAGGATCAAAAACGGCACGCTTCTCGTAATGTTGACAATAATATCCAAAACCTTATATACCACAATATTCGGACGAATGCCGTCCTTAGCAGTTACCACCAACAAGATTCCCATTGGAAGACCAAGTACATAAGCAAAGATGGTCCCGAAAATCATCATCTGAAAAGATTCTCCCACACTTTGCAGCAGAACCGACATCATCTGATTATCCACGGTCACTCACCTCCTCTACCGTCAATCCCCGCGCCTTGATAAATTCGATCATCTTATCTGCAATCTCCGGGTCAGCCGGCAGCTGAAGCAGCATCTGCCCCATTGCTGTTCCGCCGACATCCTTTGTATCCGCATGCATAATATTGACCGGCATTCGAAAGTGAAGGACCAATTCCGCAACGACCGGTTCCGAAGAAGAAACTCCATCAAACACCATACGGATCTTACGGGTTCCTACCCCTTTTCCAGAGCTAACCGTTTCCGGAAGCACTAGGCGGCGTGCTGCTTCCGTTTTTGGATTGCGAAAAATCTCCTGTACTTCTCCGCATTCAGCGATTTTACTGTCACTGATAATCGCCACACGATTACAAATTTCCTCAATCACGCTCATCTGATGCGTAATGATTACGATTGTAATTCCAAGACGGGTATTGATCTCTTTTAACAGTTTCAGAATGCTGACCGTTGTTGTAGGGTCAAGTGCGGAAGTCGCCTCATCACAAAGCAAAACCTTCGGCTCCAAAGCAAGTGCTCTGGCGATCGCGACACGCTGCTTTTGTCCGCCGGAAAGCTGATTCGGATAACTTTTTGCGCGGTCGGAAAGCCCTACCAATTCCAAAAGCTCCGTCACTCTCTTTTTTGCTTGTTCTTTCGAAACACCCGCAATCTCCAGCGGAAAACAAATATTCTGCTCTGCGGTGCGCTGCATCAGCAAATTGAACTGCTGAAAAATCATACTCATAGACTGCCTTGCTTTGCGCAGCTCATTTTCATTCATGGCCGCCATATCTTGACCATCAAAAATCACCTTACCGGAAGTCGGCCGCTCCAGCATATTAATACATCGTACTAGTGTGCTCTTCCCGGCACCGCTCATTCCGATAATTCCAAAAATCTCACCTTTTTGAATTTGAAGATCAATGTTCTGTAGTGCATGTACGGATCCCACTTTGGTCTCATATGTTTTGGAAAGTGATTCGATCTGAATCATTGTTTCGCTCATTCCTGTGTTCTCCTCTTCTTGAGGTTAATCCCCATAATATACTACTAAACAGATATGTATTGTATGGTTATTATAATCATGCTTTTTCATTCTGTCAAGCTTTTCTTCGTGCCTTTAATGCTTTTATCGGAATTTTCTTTTGCATAAACATTTCTTCATGCTCTGTCAAAACATTTTTGGAACAATTTTCCGCATGAAGATCATATGTATGCTCATAGATTTCGAATCCAGCCTCCCCAAAATAGTCGAGAGAATCTTTAAAAAGCGCATCGTCGTCCGTTTTAAAAAAGATTTCTCCATTTGGACTGAGAATTGTTTTATAAAGCTCTAACTGTCTCGGATGCGTCAGACGCCGTTTGTGATGGCGCGGACGCGGCCATGGATTGCAAAAATTAATATAAATTCGCTCCACTTGATCCTGAGGCCCCATAATATCAGGCAGCCGCTCGATATCATACGCCGTCAATGCAACATTTGAAATGGGACGATCCTCGAAAGCTTCTTCAATTTTCCGCTTACCGGGCGCCAGCACTGCATCTTTCATATCAATTCCCAAAAAATTGATCTTAGGGTGAGAGGGCGCCATTCCCGCAAGAAACCAACCTTTGCCGCAGCCCAATTCCAAATGAAGCGGCTGACGCACGGGGAACCATTCCAACCAATGATTTTTGAGGGAAAACGGATCTCTCAAAAAGAACGGGCATGCATTTAGTTCCGGAGTTGCCCATGGCTTTGCACGCATTCTCATGTTCTTTGTTCCTCCCTGTTTTTACAGACATCGACCCAGCCGCAGCATTTAGAAACTGTTTCCAGCTCTTCACAGGTCAGTTTGACCGCAGAATTGGAGGTTCCCGCTGCGGGATAAATCGTCTCAAAGCGGCGAAGAGACTGGTCGAGGTAAACTTTTGCGCACGGCGGGTATAAGAAAGGGCAAACTCCTCCGATCGGGTGACCTGTCAGCAGTTCTACCTGAGGTGCCAAAAGCATCTTTGCTTTCATCCCGAATGTTTCCTTAAATTTATGGTTTTCTATTTTACAGTCACCGGAAGTTACGATTAAAATACACCCATATCCATCTTGTGCCACAAAAGAGATGGTCTTTGCAATCTGCGCCGGAACTACCCCAACTGCTTTTGCTGCCAGCTCAACCGTCGCACTGGAAGTATCAAACTCCATCACGCGTTCTCCTAATCCATAAGAAGAAAGATATTCCTTTACTTGTTTAGCGGCTTCCTCCATATTTTCCCTCTTTTCCAACTGTTTTATTAATTAGTATAACATACCGGATTAAGATTAGAAGACAAGCCACTTGATTTTTGGACGTTTTCAGCAAAACGTCCAAAAATAGTTAAGACTTTTGTGCAATCCAGTTTAATAATACAATGCTTTTCCCCATTTTTAAAGATTGCGTGAATGAATTATGAATGAAAAAACTAGACATTTGGACGAATCGTGCTATAATAGAAAACGTCTGCAAAGGTATGGAGGTAAGAATGACAAAGAAGAAAAAAATCACAATTTCCCTCTGTGCGGTTCTTGCTGTAATTGCCGCAGTCCTTATTTATCTGTGGGTTAATTACGGCTACCGGACACAAAGTCAAGAATCCACAAGCTGGGCAATGGGTACTTACGTTCAGCAAGTTGTTTATGGCAAAAATGCGCAAGCCGCTTTAACAACTGGTTCTCAGGCGGTTACTGATTTAGAGGACAAAATCTCCTGGCGAGTGGATGACAGCGACATTTCCCGTTTAAATAACGCCGCTGGTTCTACATGGGAAAAAATTGATCCCAAAACCATTTCTATTCTGAAAGTCAGCTTAGATGTTGCACAGAAAAGCAATGGATTTTTCGATCCGACCATTCTGCCGATCACTTCTCTCTGGAATTTTGGCGGCAGCAATCAGCGGGTTCCTTCTCAAGATGAGCTGCAAAAATTTCTGCCTTACGTCAATTACCAAGATCTCAGAATCAATGAGGCAGACAGCACTGCTTCCCTTAAAAAGCACTATGAAGGCATTGATTTGGGATCAATCGGAAAAGGCGCCGCTTGTGACGACGTTGTCGCAGCCTATCAAAATGCCGGAATTGATGCCGGCATTGTAGCGGTCGGCGGCAGTATTGGGCTCTATGGGAAAAAGCCCGGAAACTCCAACTGGAGTGTTGCAATTCGTGACCCGAAAACCGCAGACGGAAATGCAGGCAGTATCGGCACCATCAGCATGGAAGGTGGACAGTTTGTCTCCACCTCAGGCACTTACGAAAAAGAATTTACGCAGGATGGTAAGACTTACCATCACCTGCTGAATCCAAAAAGCGGAATGCCGGAAGACAATGGACTTGTTTCTGTTTCTGTTGTCTGTGACAATGGTGCTTTAAGTGACGCACTTTCCACCGCCTGTTTTGTTCTCGGTTTGGACGATGGGATGAAGCTTGCCGAAAACTATCAGGCCGGAATCGTTTTTGTAGACCAAAACGGAAAAGTAACTGTCAGCAGTGATCTCAAAGGAAAATTCGAGCTGACGAATACTTCCGACTATTCGATGGCAAATTGACCGCGAACTTATTTTTCAGATTAGGTGTTTCCACATGTTTAAGAAAAAAGATTTATTATTGATTATTCCTTTCTTAATTCTTGGCGTTTGTTTGCTCTTCTGGACTCAAAAAAGCCATGATGCAGGAATCGCAGTGATAGAAGAAAATGGAAGTGAAATTGCCCGCTACAACCTTGCAACACAAACGCAGACAGAAATAATCGACATTGGTGGCGACTATCATGTAAAACTTCTTCTAGAACCCGGAAAGATTTCTTTTCAAAGCAGTGATTGTCCTGATCAGATCTGTGTACGAACCGGAAAGATTTCCAGTCCAGGCCAAGTGGCTGTCTGTCTTCCTGCAAAGGTCGTTGTTCGGATCATTGGAAAGAATAGTCAAGTAGATGGTATGACCGGATGAAAGATTTAAATAATATCTCTAAAAACACAAAAGACGTTGCTTTTATTGGGCTGTTGGGAGCTTTGGCACTTGTGCTTTCCGGCTTGGAATCTCTGATTCCCCCTATCCCCATGCTCCCACCGGGGGCAAAATTGGGGTTGTCCAATATTGTCACGATGTATGCGGCCGGCTCGGTCGGCCTAATCCCGGCGCTCTGTATTGCCCTTTTAAAAGGGCTTTTTGCCGGAATGACCCGCGGATCGGTTGCTCTGATGATGAGTACCGCCGGCGGTCTTGCCAGTACTTTTGTTGTCTGGCTTCTTCTTCGTATAAAATCTCAGCCGTTTGGCTATATCGGTCTCGGTGTAGCCGGTGCTCTTACTCATAATGGTGCCCAACTCTGCGTTGCTGCACTTTTGACAACCCCGGCTGTGGTTTTTTATATTCCCTGGTTGATTCTATTTGGAATTGGAACCGGCATCATAACCGGTCTTGTTCTTAGAATCATCCTTCCGATCCTTGGGCGGATCCATACCTAAATATGTGGGTATGCAATTTATGTCACCTTATTTTTTATATAAATAAGGAAAGTATTGGAGGCAGAAACATGGAATTGAACTTTCCCTCGACGCCATTTAAAACACATGGCGGTGCTGCAGTTCCTCATCGCAAGAACACAGCACAAAAGCAATCCGTTTCCATGCCAGCACCTTCACAAGTCGTAATCCCTATGTCCATGCATGTGGGTGCGCCTTGTGCTCCGCTGGTGAAAACGGGTGACCTCGTCACGGTGGGACAAAAAATCGCCGAAAGTCCTGCTTTTGTCAGTGCGCCGATCCACGCAACCGTTTCAGGCAAAGTGA
>DHOF01000010.1 GCA_002411615.1 Ruminococcaceae bacterium UBA5397 | reverse complement strand
GCTCCTCCCACAATCATGCGGTCGTACATGGAGTAGACCATGTTCACTTCGTCTTCAGCGAATACTTTTTCAATCAAAAAATCCCTGCGCAGACGTTGCGTGTCGTAAGATTTCGCATCTTCCGGATGTGCAGCATAGCGTAGTTCGTAATTGGTTTTCATTTTCTTTGTCTTTATTTTGTGATTTTATATTTTGGGCGTTCGATAAAATGATGTTTTTAAACAATTTTTCTTGTTTACATGTGCTCGAGCACAAATTTACACATTTATCCTCTTTTATCAAAACAAATTAATATTGTAATTGCTTTTTTAAATTTCAAGATCGGGAATGACATCGCATAAATTAGTTTTATTTTTCTTCCCGTTGACGATTTCAGTGATGACGGTGGCTCCGTTGTTTTTATGTTCGTCGTACACCAGAGATTCCTTTGTTTTACTATGCTCAACCGAAATAAAACTTCCTCCCGTTTTTGTCACGTTGCACCGTATAAGCCAGTCCGCAACTTTCAGGCTTTCGCCCACGATTTCTATGTGGTAATCGTTTCTCTCTTTGCCATGCGTGTCAATGACTGTCAGAAATCTTGCTTTCTCATTTTTGGGAGTTTCTGCTGTAAAGTGCCAGTGGTTGGGGTAGATAACAGTCTTACCTGACTTGTCGGTCACATTTTTCCAGTTTTCCGGTTCACTAAAAAACTGAGCAGTCATTGACGTTTTTACTTTTTCCGAGCAAAAAATGTGGGCAACCGACTTTCCTCCTGACTTGTTGCTACCCGTTACGGTAACATAATCTTTGGAATTATCAATTTCCATTGGTTCTTCTGTGGTATGCAGTAGAAAGCTCCAGTTTACCGGCTCAACAGCTTCCAATTCATCATATAAGATATATATCCCCGATTTTCCCAACTGGATAATGTGACGTCTGAATATTTCAAGTCTGTTTTTATCCCATCCCTTCTCGGGTGTAAATTCAATATCAGAGAGTGCTGCTCTTTTAATCCATAACGGAGAAGAGATTTTTCCATAGGCATTGGAAGCATCTCCCAGCACATAAGAAATTGAATTGCCTTCATAATATCTTGGCAACCACCCATACCCTTCGGTGCCGATTTTCTGTCCCATTCCGTCGATCAGAATTGTATTGTGAGCGCGTGTATTTCGATATGCATACATACTGTGCGGGTCTGTAAATCCGGTTCTGTGTCCGCTGCTGTAGAAGATGGGTTTTCCTGCGTAAAATGTGTTGAAACTGTTCTGGTTTGCCAGAGCATGGGAGGTACTTCCATAGGGACTTGAGCGGAATGAGAGCATGGCATTTGACTGTGGATCTGAAATTGAAGTATGCATGAGTGCAAGTCCTGTTGCCGGAAAAACTTTGGTAAGCTGTATATCTGCCAAAGTCTTGTTATTCGCAGGATATTTTTTTGACGTGGTACACCTGTACCAGGTAAGATCGGCCGGTTTTGATTCGAACGCACTGGTAAGGATGGCCGGTTCCTTTTTTTTGATTTGAGCAACGTAGGCAGCTGCCCAGGGATTCTGGCATTCCCTTGCCAATGCGTCGGCATATCCAACCCTTGCTCCACTGGGTGTTTTTACATTCTCATGGGCATTTCCTTGTCCAGCCGATTTGGAAAAGGGCGGTTGACTGTAAATCACATAATTCACATTGTTGTGATACCACGGGTCGTCAAAAAAATCAAAACCTGTAATTCTTGAATAAAAGGCAGGCACTTCGATAAGGGTGCGAATATTGACATGGAAATAGGAATCGCCATTATGCCATCCTCCATCGTTGTTTAGACCCGGAAATCGGGAAACCCATAAGTTGTAGCAATAATCAGCCCAAAGCGCGGCTTCGGGTATCTCTCCCACCGTTGCAAAGGCAGCCATCGTCAGGATCCTGAAGGTCATCTGCCAAACATGATTGTCTGCAATTCTGTTTTCGAGGTTATTTACATATTCATGATAAAAAAAATTGCCCAATGTGCTGATTTCATGCAGAAGGATGGTTTGTTCGTCCCGCGAAAGGATGTCATAAAATGCATCGTAAGCAGAGGTGGATAATGATAAAATTGTAGATAAGTTAAAATCACCCGCGAAGTAGGGACTTTGTTTCCAGGATATGACTTCCGTCAACCGCTTCATCCCTTCTTTGTAATATTGGACCTCTTTGGTTAGTAAGTAAGCCCGAATTAAAGATTCAATATTTTTTTCCTCCCGGTCGACAATTTTTCGACTTTCTCTGATGATCACAGATTTATATTGAACAGCATTGGTTAAGTTGGCCAACTGCGCAGTGTCAATCTCCTCATCTAGTGACTTTAAAGGGTGTTTCAGACACCTTCCGGATAGGTCAAAATAGGCTTCTGTTTCGGGATTATTCTTGTTTTTTTTGATGATTTTTTCCCAGTCATGCTTATTCATTAAAATTCGCGGGTGGCTGGGTGGCAGTTTTTGGAGCATATTTTCAAATGAAGGGGGATTGAATGTTTTCGTTTTGTTGTCAACATAAAATTCAAGCACCTGCGACCACTCTTCAGTACCATCGGCAGAAACAAACGCGTACTGCCAGTACCATTTACCTTCTTCAAACTGCTGAAATGGATTAAAGAAAGCCCATTTTTTTTCTCCTTGTATGACGTTGGATTTAAACTCTTGATCTTTAGATATCCTGATTCTGTAAGTTACTTCCGGCTTCAAATCGCTGCTTTCTACTCCATCCAGCACCGGACCCAGATACGGATACTTGTCTGGCCACATAAATCGTGGTGGATTTAACTGAATGTGTTCGCCATTCATTGGCGAAGGGGTTGCTCTTACCTCATGCATGAGTGTCTCTTTTTTTATTCTGGAGATGCATTCCTGTGAAAATGAAGGTAATGCAATCAATAAAAATAAAACGAGAAAGTAAAAAGGGTTCATATTTTTTTATTTTGTCAGTGATTTAATTCAGTAGCGAAAATGCAAGTGAGGCTGCGCCTATTGTTCCTGCGCTGTTACCCAGTTTTGCCACTACAATTTCTGTATTTTTAGCACAATCTTTCATTGCGTACCTGAAGGCGGCCTCCCGTACTTTTTCGATGTAAAAATTACCTGCTTCAGGCAGTCCTCCGCCAATTACAACAAGCTGAGGACTGAAGGTATTGATAAATCCCGCAACTCCGTGCCCAAGATAATCACAATGCTTGTCCAGCCACTTCACTGCCAGGGGATCTCCCGCCTGGTAGCGAGCCACGATAAACTCCCCGTTCATATTAGACTCCTCTACTTTGATGCCTTGCTCAAAACACTCATTTGTAAAAAAGCGCACCAGTGCCGACGTGGAGGCATAT
>DHOF01000141.1:524-3701 GCA_002411615.1 Ruminococcaceae bacterium UBA5397 | reverse complement strand
TGCTGTGTAAAAAGTTCTTCTTTTGCCATAAAACGAATTTGCCGCTGAAAAGGAGCTGCTACCAACAAAGGGTCTATCAGACTGCGATGATTGCAGCAAACGATAAAAGCCCCTTTCTTCGGGATATGCTCTTCCCCTTTCCAGCAAATCCTGTAAAAAAGGCGGCTAATTCCTTTTAAAATTTTTTTTGCAACTGTATACAGCAAAAACGTTCCTCCCAAAACGAAGCATTTAAAGAATTTATGTAAACTTTTATGAGAATTTTTTCAGAGTTTCTTCCCGCATGTTAAGAATTTTTCCCCATACCACATGATTAGCGGCACGATATTCACTGCCGCTTCCTTTTGTAATTTGGAGCTCCTGCGGTTTAATGGGAGCCCCAAAGACGACTTCTGCTCTGTGGAACAGTTTAACGGGGCCGCCACCATACATCACAATACAGCAGGGCACAATCGGGATCTGATATTTATGAGCCAACATCACCGCTCCAGCTTTTGGCTGGCCGGGTAACCCATCTTTACTGCGATGGCCTTCCGGAAAGATTCCAAGAAGATGCCCTTCCCGAATCAACCTTATAGATTCATTGATTGCCTTTCTATCGCTTCTTCCGCGCTGGACCGGGTAAGCGCCAAGTCCCTTCAGAATCATCGCAAACGGTTTAAACCGAAAGAGTTCCGCTTTGGCCATATAATAAATCTGCCGTTTTAAAGAGAATCCAAGCCGAAACACATCCGTAAGTCCCAGATGATTACAGCAAATGATTGCAGCTCCCTCTTTTGGAACTTGCTCCATTCCCTGTGCATGAAACGGGCAAAAGGGCTGAATAAACCACCGTGCGATCTTTTGTAAAAAAATATAAATCGGAGTCCGCTTTTCCAAACCCAGATGCTCCTTTCTTACAGATTAAAATGTTTTTTTATAATGTTGGAAAGCATCTGTACCGATTCCTCCAACGTGTTTCCCGTTGTATCAAAATACTGCGCATCTGAAGCGGGCTTTAAAGGAGCCACCTTACGGTGAGAATCCTGATAATCCCGACGCTTAATGTCCTCAAGAACTGTTTCAAAAGAATCCTCGATTCCCTTTTCCTGAAGCTGTGCGCGGCGCCGCTGTGCCCTCTCATCAGGGGAAGCAGTCAAATAAATTTTCAGCTGTGCATTCGGCAGAACAACGGTGCCAATGTCACGCCCATCCATAATCACATCGTTTTGTTTTGCCATCTCCTGCTGCAAATTCAGCAAAAAGTCGCGTACTCCCAGGATTGCAGAAACATCGGAAGCCGCCATACTAACCTGAGGCTCACGGATCTCTTCCGAAACATCTTCTCCGTTTAGAAGCACTCTTTGTCCCTCTTTTGAAAAGCGAAGAGAAAGCTTAATTTCTGAAAGCAGCGGCAAAACTTTTTCCGCTTCTTTAGGATTGATTCCCTTTCTAAGCATATAAAGCCCAATTGCGCGGTACATAGCGCCGGTATCCACATAGACAAATCCAAATTGTTTCGAAATTTCTTTTGCAATCGAACTTTTCCCGGCACCAGCGGGGCCGTCAATGGCAATATTAATTTTCATAGAACGATCCTCTTTCCTAAAATCTACGGAAATTCTTTCCAATCTGTCAATTAGAATTCCCGTCTTTTTGAATTTTACTACAACCGAATAAATTTTTCAAAAGGATTTCTGATTTTGCACATTCTGCGCAACGCTCTGTGCTGCAAGGCGTCCGGTACAAAAAGCAATCTGTAAATTAAACCCGCCTGTATAGCCATCTACGTCCAAAAGTTCTCCTGCAAAGTACAATCCATGAATTTTCTTCGATTCCATTGTTTTGGGGTCAACTTCCTTGACCTTTACGCCGCCTGAAGTGACGATTGCTTCTTCAATCGGCCGAAATCCGGTAACCGTAAACGAAAGCTGTTTCAAAAGCCGCACAAGAGACAACCGCTGTTCTCTTGTAATGTCTGCACACTTTGTCGATTCCAAAATGCCGGAGCGGCGCACAATCACTGGAATCATCAGCCGCGGCAGCAAATCTGAAAGTCCATTTACAAAATCACGCGCATGATATTTTGTAAAATCGCGTTGTAAACGTGCATCAAGCTTTTCAAAAGATAATGCCGGCTTCAAATCAATATCTGCTCGGTAGCGGTCACGCTCCATCTCTTTTAGATGTGCGCTGCCGCTAAGCACCACCGGCCCAGAAAGCCCAAAATGGGTAAACAACAGCTCTCCGAAATCCGTACAAACTGTTTTCTTTTTCTTCGTATCATAAAGCCCAAAGCCAATATTGCGCAGAGAAAGCCCCATCATTTCCCGGCAGTCTTGCTCCTTACAGCAAAGCGGCACCAAAGAAGGACGCGGTGGAAGAATGGTATGGCCGGCCTGCTGCGCCAAAAGATAACCGTCTCCAGTAGAACCGGTAACGGGATAGCTTTTTCCTCCGCAGCAAAGAATAACCTGTAAAGCCGAAACTGTTTCTCCGTCCGCAAGTACAACTCCCTTGACAGACCCGTCTTCCAGAAGAAGCTTTTTAACTTCTCCCTGTATGATTTCGACGCCGGCGTCCCTGTTCCAATGAACCAAAGCGTCAACGATGTCCTTTGCTCGATCCGACTGCGGAAACACACGGTTTCCGCGTTCTGTTTTCAGCGGCACTCCCAATGATTCAAAAAATCTCATCACATCAGAAGGCGAAAAATGAGACAGAGCCCCAAAAAGGAACCGCCCGTTGGTGGGAACATTTGCAATGACTTCTTGAGAAGTGCAGTCATTTGTTACATTACAGCGCCCTTTTCCTGTAATGGAAAGCTTCCAGCCCAATCGATTTGTTTTCTCAATTAAACAGACTTTGAGCCCAAGATGGGCGGCGGTGCCGGCAGCCATCAGACCGGAAGCACCCCCGCCCACTACAATTAAATCACTCTTTTTTATTGTCATTATCATTTTCTGCTTCGTCAACTTTTTCGTAAACTCCATATTCATCCCAAATATCTTCCAAATTCTGAAAAACTTTTGTCACGCGGCTTTCCATTTTGAGTGCCAGTGCAACAAGCAATGAATTGATTAGGCTTAGCGGTGCAACCAAAGAATCCACGATCGCTGAAATATCACTCCGGGCAAGCAATCGATAATCTGCAAATTCTGCAATTGGCGATAAAAGAGAATCCGTGATTGCAATCAC
>DHOF01000141.1:0-246 GCA_002411615.1 Ruminococcaceae bacterium UBA5397 | reverse complement strand
CATCTGCTCAAAAATTTCCGCCTCACTGGTTGCCTGAATACACTGGACACTATCAAACAACATGCCCAAATAATAAGAAAGGAAAGTTGCCAAGGCGACACTGCTGCGCGCTCCTAAAATATAAATCTTTTTTGCCGCAATAATTGCATCAACCGCCTCATAAAAGTCCTTATGGGAGGTTGCCTCCATGGTACGGCGTATCACATCCATATCCTGAGCCAGCATCACATCGAGAATATCATTTTT
>DHOF01000043.1 GCA_002411615.1 Ruminococcaceae bacterium UBA5397 | reverse complement strand
AAGACTCCTGATATTGACTTGAATTTTTCCGGTGAATATCAATCGGGAGCTCACCGCTATACAGAGACTCTTTTCGGTAAAGATCATGTGTTTAAAGCTGGTACGATCGCAACTGTTGCGGATAAGACCGCAATCGGCTATGTGAAAAAATATGAGGAAGAAAAAAATCTGATTTTAAATCGCACCGAAGAACTGCGCCTTGCTAACGGCTGTACCGGCGTAAAAAGGACAACCGGACAGCACCCTGGCGGCATGGTCGTTGTGCCCAAAGGATACGAAATCTATGATTTTTGTCCGATTCAGCATCCGGCGAATGACCAGAAGAATGACAATATTACGACACACTTCGATTTCCATAAAATTCATGACACCATTTGTAAATTGGACGAGCTGGGGCATGATGTGCCGACGATTTACCGGTATTTGGAAGAATATACCGGAATCCCCGTGATGTCTGTCACCATGAGCGATCAGCAGGTGATGAGCCTGTTCCATTCCCCGGAAGCATTGGGAGTAACGGAAGAGGACATTGATTCTAAAACCGGAACTTTTTCGATGCCGGAACTCGGAACTCCATTTGTGCGCGGAATGCTGATGGATTCTCAGCCGAAAACTTTTTCCGACCTTCTGCAGGTTTCAGGCCTTTCCCATGGTACTGACGTTTGGCTGGGCAATGCACAGGACCTGATTAAAAACGGAACCTGCAATATCAGTGAGGTTATCGGAACGCGTGACAGCATCATGACCTATCTGCTGCATAAAGGGCTGGAGCCGAAGATGGCGTTTAAGATTATGGAGATAACCAGAAAAGGCAAAGCAACAAAACTTTTGACGGAAGACCATATTAAGGCGATGAAGGAGCACAATGTGCCGCAGTGGTACATTGATTCCTGCTTTAAGATTAAATATATGTTCCCAAAAGCGCATGCAGCTGCTTATATGATTGCGGCGCTGCGGCTCGGTTGGTATAAGGTTCATCGTCCGGTGGAATATTATGCGGCTTATTTTACCGTTCGCGGAGAAGACTTTGACGGTGCGACCGTCATGAAAGGAAAATACGCCGTAGAGCAAAAAATGCAGGAAATCCGGATGAAGGGGAAAGAGGCCAGCGCAAAAGAAGAGGCCCTTTTCGATACATTCCAGATTGTGAATGAAATGCTTGCCCGCGGAATCGAAGTTCTGCCGGTCGATCTTTATTATTCTGATGCACGCAAATATTTAGTCCAGAACGGAAAAATTCGTCTGCCGTTTGCTTCTATCGGAGGGGTGGGAGAAGCGGCCGCCGCTTCTCTTGCTCTTGCAAGAAGAGAGGGACCTTATATTTCCATGGATGATGTGCAGGCGCGCTCTAAAGTCAGCAAGACCGTAATCGAAAAACTGCAGGAAGCAGGGGCAATGGGGAATCTGCCTCAGAGCAGCCAAATGACCTTTTTCTGATTGTAATAAACCCCTTATTTTGTAGGAGAAAAAGATTGACACTATCGATTTCACGTGATATCATGGTAGCACACTAAAGCGACAGGAGAATTCTATGAAACAGAATTATAAAATCACACCGGAAGGAACTCATGACCTTTTGTTTGAAGAATGTCTCGCTCGGCGTGAAGCGGAGCGGAGACTGACCGAAGCTTTTCGGGTACGCGGCTATCATGAGGTAATGACACCCGGCTTTGAGTACTATGATGTCTTTACGCAGTCAGAGGCGGGAATTGGGCAGGAAGTCATGTATAAAATGACGGATCGCCATGGCAGGCTGATTGTTATGCGTCCGGATTCCACAATGCCGATTGCGCGTCTTGCGGCAACACGGCTTTTAAATCAGCCGCGGCCCCTGCGTCTTTATTATGATCAGCCGGTTTACCGCAGTAATCCCATTTTGATTGGCAGGGAAGATGAAAATGCGCAGGCGGGGGTGGAACTCTTAGGTGCTGATGGACTTCGGGCTGATTTGGAAGTCTTGACAACGGCGGTGGAGTCCCTTCTTTCTTGTGTACCGGATTTTCGTCTGGAATTAGGGCATGCGGGATTTTTCCATACGCTGGCAGAGCAGCTCTCTCTTTCAGAAGATCGTCTGGAAGATATTCGAAGTGCAATCGAGAGCAAAAATTATGCGGCGCTCGATCAGATTTTGGATGCGCTGCCCGCGTCTGCCGCGGTAGATGCAATGCGGCGGCTTCCGCGTTTGTTTGGCGGGGAAGAAGTTTTTGAAGAAGCGGAAAAACTCTGCGCAACGCCAAAGGCAAAAGAAACGCTTTCTTATCTAAAGAAACTTTATCATGCGGTACAGGATCTGGGCTTGGGAGACCGCCTGATGGTGGACCTTGGATTAGTGCAGCGAAATGATTATTATACGGGTGTGGTTTTTACCGCATATACGGAAGAATATGGTGACGCGGTACTGTTCGGCGGACGGTACGATCATTTACTTGAACATTATGGTTGTAAGATGCCGGCGGTCGGATTTGGAGTAAATGTCGATGCAGTGACGAAAATTCTGCTGCAAAATGATGAATATCCGGCAGTGCAGGAGCCGCAGGTTTTGGTTCATGGAGATCATGGGCAGGCGGTTGCAGCATTGCGCCGGGCAGCAAAATTGACCGCACAGGGAATCTGCTGTGAAACAAGTCTCTGCGAAACACGGGAAGAAGCGCTCAATTATGCAAAATCCCGTAACATTCCCAAAGTGGAGTTTGTGGAGGGAAAAGAATGAAACCATTGCGGATTGCGCTTACGAAAGGGCGCTTGGAAGAAAAGACCGTAGAGATGCTGGAAAAAATCGACCTTGACTGTTCTGCGGTACACAATAAAGGGCGCAGATTGATTCTGCCGGTAGGGAATGGCGAGATTGAAGTTGTTCTGGCAAAGGCAAACGATGTGATTACGTATGTGGAACATGGTGTCTGCGATCTTGGAGTCGTCGGAAAAGATACGATTCTCGAAAAGGGCGGGAGCTATTACGAGCTTTTAAACCTTGGCTTTGGGAAATGCCGGTTTGCTTTGGCCGGCCCCAAAGGGACAGACTTCTTTTCCGGATATAGAGCGAAGACGATTGCCTCAAAATATCCAAACGTGGCGCGTTCCTATTTTGAAAATAAAGCCATGGATGTGAGAATTATCAAGATTGAGGGCAGTGTAGAACTGGCGCCTCTTTTGGGACTTTCCGATGCGATTGTGGATATCGTGGAAACCGGTTCGACTCTAAAAGAAAACGGTCTTGAGGTAATTGATACAGTTTGTACGATTTCTGCAAGGCTGATTGCGAATACGGCCAGTTTAAAACTGCGCAAATCTGAAATTGAGGCGCTTGTGGAGAAAATGGAGCGGGTAAAGGAGGAACAGTCATGATAGAAGTCGTTAAAGAAGGCGGAAAATTAGGTCGCAGGTTTATTGAGCAGTTAAAAGCTCGGAGTGCTTCTAACGGGAAAAAAGTAGATGCTGCCGTAGCAGAGATTCTGCAGGCGGTAAAGACGCAGGGAGACAAAGCGGTTTTAGATTATACCATGCGTTTTGACGGCGCTGTTCCGAATCCGATTGAAGTGACACATGAGCAGATGGAAGAGCTCAAAAAGAGCTGTGACCCTGACTTTTTGAAGGCGCTTCATGATGCGGCGGAAAACATCAAGGATTTTCATCAGAGACAGAAACAGCAAAGTTGGATAGAGCCTAAGAAGAACGGCGTTTTAATGGGACAGCGGATTCGGGGCTTAAAAAGAGTAGGAATCTATGTACCCGGCGGCACAGCAGCATATCCCAGCAGCGTTTTGATGAATGCCATTCCGGCCCATATCGCCGGGGTGGAAGAAATCATCATGATGACGCCTCCCGGAAAAGGTGGAAAACCGAATCCGGCAATTATGGCGGCAGCTTTGGAAGCAGGCGTGAGCCGTGTGTTTTTGGTAGGTGGAGCACAGGCGATTGCAGCGCTCGCTTACGGAACCGAAACAATCCCGAAAGTGGATAAAATCGTTGGTCCCGGCAACATTTATGTTGCAACTGCAAAGCGCCAGCTTTATGGGATCGTCGATATTGATATGATTGCGGGTCCCAGTGAGATTCTGATTGTTGCAGATGAATCTGCAAATCCCCGTTTTCTGGCGGCTGATCTCATGAGTCAGGCGGAGCATGACCCGATGGCTTCTGCCATTTTGCTGACGACCAGTGAAAAAATTGCAGACGAAACCGTGAAAGAATTGTATGAGCAGATCAAGACTCTTTCCAGAAAAGAAATTATCGAACAGTCTTTGGATCATTTTGGTGCTGTAATTATCTGTAAAGATCTCGGAGAAGCAGTCGATTTTGCAAACGAGCTTGCACCGGAACATTTGGAACTTTGTGCGAAAAATCCGATGGAATATCTAGGGTCTCTCGATAATGTGGGAAGCGTATTCCTCGGAAATTATTCTCCGGAACCACTGGGCGATTATTTTGCAGGCCCAAATCATGTGCTCCCCACCAGCGGAACGGCTCGTTTCTTTTCTCCTCTTTCTGTGGACAGTTTTATCAAAAAATCAAGTTTCATTTATTATACAAAAGATGCTTTGGAGCCTGTCTGTGATGAGATTATTACGCTTGCTAAAACGGAAGGTCTGACAGCGCATGCAAACTCCATCGAAGTGAGGAAACCGCAATGAGCTATCAGTTGAACCAAAAATTGAGTGCGCTTTCACCGTATGTTCCGGTGGAAGAAAATCGGGAAATCATTCATCTGGATGCAAATGAATCTTTTTTGAATCTTCCGAAAGATGTCTTGGAAGAGATTAAAAAAGCATTGGGAGAAATTTCGTTTAACCGTTACCCCGATCCGTTTGCCTCAGAACTTTGTAA
>DHOF01000003.1:5327-5462 GCA_002411615.1 Ruminococcaceae bacterium UBA5397 | reverse complement strand
AAGCCATTAAAATATCTGCCCATTCCTACCAAAACCGCAAAGCTTGATCTCAACATGGAAGCGCGCAATGAAAATGGGAAATTTATTTTTTATTTGGAATATGCAAAGACCTTATTCCTTCCGGAAACGATTCAG
>DHOF01000003.1:4916-5105 GCA_002411615.1 Ruminococcaceae bacterium UBA5397 | reverse complement strand
TCTCTCCAGAAGTTACTGCACACTCATAGAACGTATTCTGCAGGATGATCAGCAGAAACTCTATGATCTAGACCCGACCTCCGAGAAAGATCGTCTGGAGCTTCTCGTTCTCCCGAATCGTATGAGCATGCCCTACCTAAACGAATGTATGGATCAGATTTTTGATGAAACTGCGGCGATCATTCCAAA
>DHOF01000003.1:0-4763 GCA_002411615.1 Ruminococcaceae bacterium UBA5397 | reverse complement strand
TGAAACTGCGGCGATCATTCCAAATTCTCCTGCGATACGCTGTCATGGGCGTACCACTACCTTTGCGCAGTTAAAAGCCCGCTCTGATTCTCTTGCCGGACAACTGCAGCGGGCAGGTGTAAAACACGGCGATTATGTCGCTTTAGCAGCCTCCAGAGACTCCGATCTCGTTGCGGGAATGTTGGGAATTTTAAAAGCCGGCGCCGCCTATATGCCGATCCTTTCCAATTTTCCGAAAGAGCGCATCTGCTATATGCTGGATGTTTCCGGTGCAAAACTGCTTTTTTGCGATTCCAAAACACAAAAGGAACTGCCAAACGACCTTCCCTGTAAAATTTTAACGATGACAGATGAAACTGTTCCCCGTCTGCCTGTTTCGGGACGTTCCCCAGAAGACGCTATCCATATTCTTTTCACATCAGGTTCTACCGGCAAGCCAAAGGGAGCCGTTCTCCCCCACCGCGCTCTGGCAAATCTTTTAGGAACCATGCGGCAGGTTTTTAAGAACGTCCGCGGAGCAAGTCTCTGCATCGCCGGCGTGATTTTCGATACGTTTATTACAGAAACACTTCTGACCTTTGCAATGGGAAGATGCTGCGTCATGGCAGACGAAAATGAAATGCTTTTGCCATGGGAAATTGCCCGTCTTGTTCGTGAAGAGCACGTCGAATTTTTGCAGTTTACCCCTACAAGACTTCAGATGTGTTTAAATAACGAGGAATTTCTCAGTGTTCTGCCCCAAATCAAACTGTTGTTTTCCTGCGGAGAGCTATTGACTCCTCAGCTTTTGGAATCCCTGCGAAAAACCGGTGTTGAACAAATTTACAACCTTTATGGTCCAACAGAAGTAACCGTTTACATGACCTGCATTGATATGACACACCGCAAAAAGATTTCCGTCGGAAAAGCAATTGCAAACTGCCACACCTACGTTTTAGACGAAAACCTGCGTCCGGTTATGCCGACCGCACGCGGCGAACTTTATATCGGTGGAGACTGCCTTTCCATCGGCTATGTAAATCGGCCTGATCTGACGGAAAGCTCCTATCTCCCGGATCCCTTCTGCCCCGGAAGCCGAATGTATAAATCCGGAGATATTGTTCGAATGCTGCCCGACCGCTCCTTTGACTTTGTAGAACGCCGGGATTTACAAGTAAAATTAAACGGCCAGCGTGTGGAACTGGACGAAATTGCAGGACAAATTCTCGCTTCAAAATTGGTAGCAGAGGCAGCTGTCATCGCAGTTCGCACCGAAATCGCCATGGAACTTCGCGCCTTTGTCGTGCCCAAAGAAGGACCGTCTTCTCCCGATCTTTCCGCACTAAAATCATTTCTTGCTGAAAAGCTTCCAAAATATATGATTCCCTCTACTTTTATCGTTTTGGAATCCCTGCCGAGAACAGCCAGCGGAAAAACAGACCGACAAGCTTTAAAAGCTTACCGAGTGGATTCTGCAGCCTCTATTCCTTCTAAAAAGGACAGCTGTCTGCCTGCTCTGCCTCAAAATGAGATACGGCCTTCTTCCGATGGATCCCATGATTCTCCCACAGAAGAAATTCTCTTAGAAATTTGGACTTCTGTCCTCAACCGCGAAAACTTGGACCCTGATGAGTCCTTCTTCGACCAGGGAGGAACCTCTTTAACCGCATTGACCATTCTCAGCCGTTATTTCCGAAAAGGCTGGACGATGACGCTGGCACAGTTTTATGAAGAACCCACTCTAAACGGTCAGCTAAAACTGTTGTCAAAAGGATCTGACAATTTCCCTAAAACGGAACTTTATCAAAAGCAGACAGAATCAAAAATTTCCGCTTCGGAAAGCCTTCCAATGGACTCGGGATTTTCAGTTTCTCCAACTAAAAAAAGCGCTGTGTTTTTAACAGGCAGTACCGGATTTTTAGGCGCTCATTTGCTAAAAGAACTGATAGAAAACGGATGCCAAAAATTATATTGCCTTGTACGCGGCGGAGAGCCGGAGCGTCTGTTTCGAATCCTCTCCGATTATTTTGGGGAACAATGGGTCTCCCAAAACAAACAAAAGCTAAAAATCCTGGGCGGAAATCTTTGCCGTCCGCTGATGGGGCTTTCGGAAAATACATTAAATGAGCTGACCGATTCTGTCGGAACCATTCTTCATGCCGCGGCCGATGTCCGTCATTATGCAGAAGAAAGCTCTTCTCTTCGTACCAATGTAGACGGTACGGTGCAGGCAATTCATCTCGCCCAAAGAATTGGCGCAGAACTGCTTCATATTTCCACTGCCAGCGTCTGCGGTGATTATCTACTAGAACATCCCTCAAAGGAAGTTTGTTTTACAGAAAACGATTTGGAAATCGGTCAAAACTGGAAAGAAAACCTCTATATAAAAGGAAAATTTCTAGCAGAGCAGAAAGTATTTTCTGCCGCCTCTCATGGGCTTCACGCACAGATTTTTCGAATCGGAAGACTCGTCGGACGCAGCCAAGACGGAAAATTCCAGCGCAATCCAAAGAGCAATGCTTTCTATGGATTTTTACGCGGTTTGCTGCTTTTAAACTGCGTCCCGGATTCCCTTAAAAATACCCCGATTGAACTTTGCCCCGTCGATGAATGTGCAAAAGCGATCGTACTGCTTTCTCTTCATCCCTGCAAAAAATCTCCTGCTGTCTATCATTTGCTGAATCCGCATACCTGGCCTTTATGGGAATTAGTCCATACACTTTCTCCATCTGCTCAGATCGTAGAAGATTCCACCTTTGAAAAACGAATGCTGCAAAAAATGGAGCAGCTTCCTGAACTTTTAATTGCTCCTCTCGTAGAAATCTGGAACCGTTCCCGCAGCAAACCGGTACATATCATTCCCTCCTGCGAACAAACGGTTACACGTTTACAGCAACTAGGATTTGAATGGAAAAATCCAGAACCGACTATTTTGTTAAAGCAATTCCTTCAATTTGACTCTTAAAGGAGGCAAAAATTTTGATTCCAGACGTTGTTTGTACGATCTTTTCCTTTTCAATTCTTGCGATTCTATTTTTTGTGACATACAGTGTTAAAAAGGGGAATATTCGTCTGATCCATCGGCTGTTTTTTACGCTGGCTCTTGCGATGGCCGTCTTTATGGGCGCGCTTCTAGTCATGCGCTTTATGGATCCCGACGATACTTTTGGACTTTGGCTCTGCGACTCCACCACTTATTTTGGCGGTCCATTGGCCTCTACTGATTGCCTGCTCATCGCTTTAACCTTCATCAACGGGTTGGAAAAATTTCCAAAACGCTATTATTGGCTGTTGGTCATTCCTACCTGCACCGTAATTCTTGCATGGACAAATCCACTGCATCATTTAATGTATGAACATTTCTCCGTGATCCCCGATCAAATTGTTTTTGGACCGTTTATGATGGTGAATGGAATCTACTGTTATATCTGCTTGATTGCCTCGATTGCCCTTATGACAAATTTTGCAATCCGCAATCATAACCGCTTGTATGTAAGACAAACTATCTGTTTTTCCATCGGTGCCGCCGCCCCGTTAATCGTCAGTTTTCTTGCAACTTTTAGGATTGTTGATTTTCAGATTTATGCAACACCGCTTGCCTTTAATGTAACGATTCTTCTCGATGGATTTGCAATTTTTTATTTTCATATTCTTGATATCAAGCCATTGGCGACTCAGCAGATCTTGGATTCTTTTACCGACGGTTACCTTGTTTTAAGTGATCATTATCTGGTATTGGATTATAATAAACCATTCGAAAAAGTTTTCGGAAAGGCAAATGGGATTCAGACAAACCAGTATCTTCCCAGTATTCAGAGAAACTCTTTGGACCGTTCCTGTCTTGTCAATCTGCTTACTTCTTTGGGAACTTGCCGTCAAACCGGTTCCAGTATCTCCTATGAACAACCAATTGCATTCCCCAACGAAGGGGAAGGCTACCATCAAAAATACTACATGGTAGAGATCACACCCCTCATTCTCCAAGATAAAATCGGCGGATTCCTGGCCTGTTTTAAAGATGTCTCCATGATGAAAAAAAGCATTCAGCGTTTACAGGAAAACCAGAAGCGGATGATGGAACAGGAACGACTGGCTTCCCTTGGTCAAATGATCGGCGGAATTGCACATAATCTTAAAACTCCAATCATGGCAATTTCAGGAGGAACGCTTGCCATTAACAATCTGGTTGATGAATGCTGCAAAAGTTTGGGGGATCCGGAAGTAAATGAAGACGACTACCGCCAAATCTATCAGGAGATGACTGAATGGCTGAGTCGAATTCGGGAATCCTGCTCTTATATGTCCGACATTATCTCAGCAGTCAAAGGACAAGCTATCAGCATGAGCCAGGAAACTTCAAACCAAACATTTGCTTTAAATGATGCAATTAAGCGCGTGGAAATTTTAATGCGCCATGAATTAAAAAGTAAAAAATGTGTTTTAAAAATTCAGCAGGATTTCCCCGGAGAAGCTTTACTGCAAGGAGACATTAACGGCCTTGTTCAAGTTCTTAACAACCTAATCTCCAATGCGATCGATGCTCAAAAGCCGGACGGAGGGCTGATCGAACTGTCTCTTAAGAAAGACAGCCTTGCCTTGATTCTTTCTATCCGTGATCATGGCCCGGGCGTTCCGCCGGAAATCATGGCAAAATTGTTTAAACAAATGTATACCAGCAAAGGAAGCTTAGGCACCGGACTGGGGCTTTATATTTCAAATTCCATTATAAAAGCAAAATTCAACGGTACTATGTGGGTAGATAATCATCCTGAAGGAGGTGCTGT
>DHOF01000007.1 GCA_002411615.1 Ruminococcaceae bacterium UBA5397 | reverse complement strand
GTTCCTTCCGAATGGGTGGCACTGCCACCGTCAAACGCATGAATCTCATAGGGAGAAAGCGAGAGAACTTTTCCGCCGTCATGAGAAAGATGTATTTTCCCTTTTAATAGGGAAATATAGCGGGAATAATCCGGTAGCGCAGTAAAATCCGATTCCTGAAGATTGACGGTGGCAGCGCTGAGACGCCAAAGAAAATTACGTTCGGCGTATTGCGCGTTTTGGGGGGCGATCGCAATCTGCGAAGTGGTCCCGCCGCTCCAACTGCTGACGACAAAATCAGAGGGGAGAATATGACGGATCAGCGGTTCCATAAAAAGCCTTCTTTCTAAAAATCAGTCGGTCAAAGAGAAGCTACAACGTTTAGGTAGATGCTGTCGGCTGATTTTATGGCTTTCTCCAACAAAGCTGCTCCGTTTTTGCGATAGGTATCAACAAATTCAGAGTCTTTGATTTCGCCGAGATTGATGAGAACGTTGAGCCATGCACATTGCGCAGCCGATTTGAGGCTGAGCGCGGCGCAGCCAAGGTCGCTTTTGGTGCTCGTATTGGAGCGGTCCAAAATGCCGGTTATAAGATCCAGTGTTTCGCAGGCGAGTTCCATGATCTCAAAAGGAGTTTCGGTGCAGCCTTTTAGAGCCTTCTGCATGGCTTCGCTGCGCACTGCTTTTTCATCGTCGGTGTTTTTCGGCATGGAAAAAACTGCACTGACTTTATGAAAAGCATCGGTATCGCGGTCAAGAACGTCCAGATAGCGTTCTTTGAGCACATTGGCTTTCTGTTCGGTTTCTTTTGCCAAATCCTCAAATGCCGCGTATTTTTTCTTTCCTTGTGTCAGCGCGCATACCATTGCGGTAAGCGCCGCACCCAGAGCCCCTTCCAAAGCAGCAGCGGAGCCACCCCCTGGAGCTGGCTCGGAAGAGGCCATCAGATTGGTAAAATTGGTGACGGTATCGTCAACAAGCTTCATTTTTATATTCTCCTTTATTGATTTAACCGTTGATAAGATGATTTTCCATGACCTGTTTGTGATAGTCAAAGTTTTCGATCTTTAGATAATATTCCGCACAGTCCACCAGGGCTTTTGCAGGAGTCAAGCCGACGACTTCGCTGCCGATAATCGGGACACCCCAGCGCTGTGCTTCGGCACGAATAACTTCGAATACCCGGTAGAGCGGGGTGCCTTCGTAGTTTACCATGTTCATGGAGACCTGTGCCACATTGCGGTCTTCCAAGAGCAGACCGATTGCTTTGCAGTATTTGAATCCGCCGGAAGAAGCGCGGACAACCTTTGCAATTTTTTTAGCGATCTGTACGTCGGAGGTGCCGAGGTTCACGTTGAACGCAACCAGAGGCATCCGGGCGCCGATTGCGGTAATGCCGGCTGTCGGATGAATTTTGCGCTCGCCGTAGTCGGGCTTCCATTCGGGTAGTAGAAGTTTTTCGGGCATTCCTTCAAACTGGCCTTTGCGAACGGTGGCAAGATTTTTGCGCTCGGGCGTTGTAGCGGAATCTTCGTAAAGAAAGCTGGGAATCTGCAGCTCTTCCCAGATGCGTTTTGCAACGCGTTTTGAGAGCTCAACGCACTCTTCAACGGTCATGCCGATTGTCGGAACAAACGGAATGACGTCGGTAGCACCCATGCGGGGATGAGCGCCTTCATGCTTTCTCATATCAATAAGTTCTGCAGCTTTTTTACAAAGCTCGAAAGAGACTTCTTCGATCCCTTCGGGGGAACCTACCAGAGTAAATACGGAGCGGTTATGCGTGGGATCGGACTGCACATCCATTAAAGTGCAGCCGGGCACGCTTTTTGCAACGGCGACTAAAGCGTCGAGAACCGCCTGGTTGCGGCCCTCACTGAAATTCGGAATACACTCAACAAGTTTTGCCATTTTTAAAGATCCTCCTATGATTTGATTTTATCGAAAGAAAAGTGTTTTGCAAAAGGAATTATCCGGTGACTGCATGGACAAACGTTTTAATAAACCAGATCGTTTGCGGCTGATAGATAATGTCTACGAGAAATGCGCCGACGATCGGGACGATCATCATTGCACGGCGGGACATTCCGTAGCGCTCGTTAATTGCAGTCATATTGACGATGGCAGACGGGGTTGCACCAAGCCCGTGGCCACAAAGTCCGGCGCACATAACAGCAGCGTCGTAGTTTTTGCCGAGAATGCGGAAGATAACAAAGTAGCTGACAAGAACCATAAAAATTACTTGGCAGATGAGGATGACCAGTACGCCGCCGACAAGATCTGCAAGCTCCCATAAACGCAGAGTCATCATTGCAATCGACAGATATAAGTTCAGCATGACGTCGCCGATGCCTTCGACCAGCGAGAAATCAAATTTGTAGAAATGAGTTTTCTCGTTGATATTGCGCAAAATGACCGCGATAAACATTGCGCCAACATAAGTGGGGAAGCTCATGCCGATCCATCCGGAAACCACCATGCCGAGAGCCATGCAGACGAGGATAGCGGTTACGTTTTTTATAACGTCGATGCCGTTGCGCTTTTCAGAGGTTGTAGCGTTTACAGAGGCGACGCCGGTATCAAAGTTTTCGTTTTCGTTGGGTTTGAGGTGATGTTTTTCAATTAGTCTGCGCCCGACCGGCCCGCCAACCAGAACAGCCGAAATTAATCCGAATGTAGCGGTGGCAGCGCCAACTAACGGGGCGGTGGCATAGCCCATCTGCGCGAATGTACTGCCATAAGCAAGCGCTGCGCCGTGGCCGCCGATCATGGAGATCGCACTGGCTAATAAGGAATAGGGCGCCTGCAGGCCGACTGCAGAACCGACTGCAATACCGATAATGTTTTGGAAAATGGAAACAACGCCTGCGCAGAGCCAGTAAATGATCAGCAGCAGGCCGCCTTTTTTAGCAGTGCAAAGCTTGCTCCCAATCCGACTGTGGTAAAGAATGCCAGCATGAACGGATCCTGAAAAGACGAGTCAAACTTAAAGGCAAATGTTCCGCTCATATGGCCCAAAAAGGTGATAAACATAAACAGAAAACCACCTACTACCGGTGCGGGAATACAGTATTTGCGGAGAAAACTGACTTTGCTGTTTACAAAGTAGCCGATCAGCAGAAGAACTGCCGCCATAGCGATGGTCATAACGGAGTTGCTACTGATCTGAAGAACATTTTCGACGGTTTCAAAAGTCATTCTAAAAAACCCCTCCCTAAATAGTTAAAATCCCGTGTCTTGTAGACTCGGTTTTGGCAGCCAACCGAAATCTACTGCTTTCTATATAAGTATATTAAAGGCTCGTCAAAGAAACGTCTAATTTTATCCGGCAATCCGATCCATTTAATTTTGACAGGGCCTTTTTCTCTGATTTTTGACGCAAAAAGCAAAATCACTTAAAGTTTAAGCAATCCTGCTTCGGGTTACAATGAAAGGAAAAAGGTGCGGGAAACTGATTACTTCGTTTTTTATTGCTTTTTATGGACATCAAAATACAAGCCTCTTTTTAAGAGAGTGTAACGCTTGTTGTTTACAAGTGCTTTTTTCTTGTGCTATAATCAAATACAATAAAATTTCGGGGGTATTTTCCGAAAAAACAAAGGAGTGTAGAACCATGAACAGTGATGCAGTCAGAAATGATATGCCTAAACGTGCGCTTTTCCATGCGCTGGGTTTAACCGATGAGGAAATTGAACGCCCTCTGATTGGAATTGTCAGCTCACAAAATGAAATCGTTCCGGGACATATGAATTTGGATAAAATTGTGGCGGCTGTTAAAACAGGTGTTTCCCTTGCGGGCGGAACCCCTTTGGTCTTTCCGGCGATTGCGGTTTGCGACGGAATTGCTATGGGGCACCGTGGAATGAAATATTCTTTGGTTACCCGGGAACTCATTGCCGACAGTACGGAAGCAATGACATTGGCACACGCTTTTGATGCACTGGTTATGGTGCCGAACTGCGATAAAAATGTGCCGGGACTCTTGATGGCGGCAGCACGGCTGAATCTTCCCACCGTATTTGTTTCCGGCGGCCCGATGATGGCCGGCAGAGTAGATGGGCAGAAAACAAGCTTTTCCAGCGCAAGTGAAGCGGCAGGCGCTTTTGCTGCCGGAAAAATCGATGAAGCAAAGCTCAAAGATTTTGAATATCATACATGTCCGACCTGCGGTTCCTGCTCGGGAATGTATACCGCAAATTCAATGAACTGCCTGACGGAAGTTCTTGGAATGGGATTAAAAGGGAACGGAACGATTCCGGCAGTCTATTCTGAACGCCTGATGCTGGCAAAGCATGCCGGAATGCAGGTCATGGAACTTTTAAAGAAGAACATCCTGCCTCGGGATATTATGACAAAAGAAGCGTTCGAAAATGCTTTAACAGTGGATATGGCGCTGGGCTGCAGCACAAACAGTATGCTGCATTTGCCGGCAATCGCCCATGAATGTGGAATTGAGATCGACCTCTCGATTGCGAATCGGATCAGTGACCGTACGCCGAATCTTTGCCATTTGGCTCCGACAGGCCACACCTATATGGAAGACCTTAATGAGGCAGGCGGCGTTTATGCAGTGATGAATGAGCTTACGAAAAAGAACCTGCTTCATACCAATTTGATGACGGTTACCGGGAAAACCGTCGGAGAAAATATTGCGCCCTGTAAGAATCGCGACCCCAATGTGATTCGTCCCATTGATAATCCCTACAGCAAAACCGGAGGAATCGCCGTTCTGTATGGTAATCTTGCACCGGAAGGCTGTGTGGTAAAACGCTCGGCAGTGGCTCCTTCGATGCTGACGCATGAAGGCCCTGCGCGCGTTTTCGAATGTGAAGAGGATGCGATGGCAGCGATTACCGGAGGGAAAATTAACGAGGGAGATGTCATTGTCATTCGCTACGAGGGCCCGAAAGGTGGACCTGGAATGCGCGAGATGCTGAATCCCACCTCTGCAATTATGGGATGCGGACTTGGGGAAAGCGTTGCATTGATTACAGATGGACGTTTTTCAGGCGCGACCCGCGGTGCCGCGATCGGTCATGTCTCTCCGGAAGCAGCAGTCGGCGGTCCGATTGCTCTGGTAAAAGACGGAGACTTGATTTCGATTGATATCATGAAAAACAAACTGGAAGTGCGCATTTCTGAGGAGGAGATGGCAAAACGCCGCAAAGAGTGGCATGCTCCCGAAAAAGAATTGACTGGGTACCTCAAGCGCTATGCAAAATTGGTGACAGACGGAATGCACGGTGCAGTTGTTGATTAAATAAAAATTAAAAAGAATAGAAAAATCCGGCTGACTCTTTATGAGAAAAATCAGCCGGATTTTTATGATTTTATTTAACTTTATAAAAAAGAAAGACGATTATAAAAGCGCTTCTAATGCTTTCTGATCCAAAATACAGATGGAGCGGTAGCTGCAGTGGATCCATCCTTTTTCAGAAAAGTTGCGGATTACTCTGCTGACCGTTACACGGGAAGATCCCGTCAATTCGGCCAAATCCTGCTGCGTACAGGCAACACAGCCATTCTTTTGGGGAAGTGCTAAAAGCTGCTGAGAAACACGCGTTTCTGCGGGCAGAAAGCTGATTGTATCCACTTGAGAAGAAAGCATTCGTACCGTCTTTGCCAGAAATTGCAGCATCTGCAGTGCAAGATTCGGAGACTCCTGAAATCGGGCAACTAATTCCGCACGCCCGATCGAAATGACTTCGGCATCTTCGGTCACTTTTGCAGAGGACATTCTCGGGAGACCATCCAGAAATGCCGCTTCTCCGAAAAGACTATCAGGGGAAAGCTGCATCAATGTTTTCTCCATGCCTTTTTCTGAAGTCAGAAAAATCTTCACCTTTCCTGATTTGAGATAGTAAAAATAAGAATCCTGCTGCCCTTGAAGATAAAGAATTTCTCCTTTTTCATAAGTCTTTGCAGGAAGCCCTTTCACTAGATCCGACCAGCCGTTTTTGGGCGTTTCAAAATGGAAATCCATTCCTTCTTGCATATCAATTTTCCCCCTTAAAAATTCTTCTTAAATTGTATCATAGTTTACAATTTAATCAACAAAAATCTGATATACTCAAATCATTCAAAACAAAGGGAGGTCTTGAACCGTGGCAATGACCATGACGCAGAAAATTTTAGCAGCGCACGCCGGCTTAGAAAATGTAACCGCCGGACAACTGATTGAGGCAAAACTGGATCTGGTTTTGGGAAACGATATCACGAGTCCCGTTGCAATCAATGAATTTGAAAAATGCGGTGCACAGAGCATTTTTGATAAGAATCGCATTGCACTGGTTCTTGATCATTTTGTGCCCAATAAGGATATTAAAGCTGCGGAACAATGCCGGCAGACCCGTGATTTTGCCGGAAAATACGACATCAAAAACTTTTTTGATGTCGGCAGAATGGGAATAGAACATGCCCTTTTGCCGGAGCAGGGTTTGGTGGGACCCGGAGACTGTGTAATCGGTGCGGATAGCCACACCTGCACCTATGGGGCTTTAGGCGCGTTTTCAACCGGCGTTGGAAGCACCGATATGGCAGCCGGTATGATCAGCGGGAAAGCATGGTTTAAAGTGCCTTCTGCAATCAAGGTTGTACTGAAAGGAAAACTTCCGCCCTATGTTTCGGGAAAAGATGTGATTCTGCATCTGATCGGGGAAATCGGTGTGGACGGTGCCCTTTATCAATCCCTGGAGTTTACAGGCGAAGGGGTCAAGGCACTTTCGATGGATGACCGTCTTTGTATCTCGAACATGGCGATCGAAGCCGGTGCGAAAAATGGAATTTTTCCGGTAGACGATGTGACCCTGGCTTATGAAAAAGGGCGTTTCGAGAGAGAGCCTAAAATTTATTCGGCTGACCCGGATGCCGAATATACCCGCACGGTAACGATCGATCTTGATACGCTTCGGCCGACTGTAAGTTTTCCCCATCTGCCGGAAAATACAAAGACGATCGATGAAGCGGCAGGCGTCAAAATGGATCAGGCGGTGATCGGTTCCTGCACCAATGGCCGAATGGAAGATATGCGTATGGCAGCTTCCATTCTGAAAGGCCGCAAGATCGCAAAAGGACTGCGCTGCATTGTGATTCCGGCGACACAGCAGATTTATCTTGACTGTCTGCGGGAAGGACTTTTGGAAATCTTTATTGAGGCGGGAGCGGTTGTCAGTACCCCTACCTGCGGGCCGTGTCTTGGCGGCTATATGGGAATCCTCGGAAAAGGGGAACGGGCGGTTTCTACAACCAACCGGAATTTTGTAGGGCGTATGGGCCATGTAGAAAGCGAAGTCTATCTGGCAAGTCCCGCGGTTGCAGCAGCAAGTGCAGTAACCGGGGCCTTAACCGATCCTGCCAAACTGCCCGCGGTTGACTAAAGAAAGGAGCATGCCTTTATGATTGCTAACGGAACGGTTCATAAGTATGGAGACAACGTAGACACGGATGTGATTATCCCGGCTCGATACTTGAATACGGCTTCTCATGAGGAACTTGCAAAACACTGCATGGAAGATATTGACGCGGAATTTGTATCAAAAGTAAAACCTGGCGATATTATTGTTGCAAATAAAAATTTTGGGTGTGGCTCTTCCCGGGAGCATGCCCCGATCGCAATCAAAGCAAGCGGAATCTCCTGCGTAATTGCCAGCACTTTTGCACGGATTTTTTATCGCAATTCCATTAATATCGGTCTGCCGATTTTGGAATGCCCCGAGGCTGCAAAAGAGATCAGAGACGGCGACGAGGTGGAAGTGAATTTTGATTCCGGAAAAATTTTAGACAAAACACTCGGAAAAACTTTTCAGGCACAGCCATTTCCGCCGTTTATTCAGAATATTATCGAAAAGGGCGGCTTGCTTAATTCTTTAAAAGATCGTTAAGATAAGTCAAAAATAATTTTCTAAGCATCAAAATTTCTTTATTGGAAATTTTGATGCTTTTTTTTGAAAATTTTTCAGAAAAAGCGGAAATTTTTATCTTTTTATAGAAAATTCATTACTTCTCAAAAAAAATCAAGTATAATAGAAATAACTAAAGTTTTCTCTATGGGAGGGATCAGAATGTCACAAGGAAAAATACTGGTCGTCGATGATGACCAGAATATCTGCGAATTACTCCGCCTATATATTGAAAAAGAAGATTTCGACGTTGTGATTGCAAATGACGGCCGTAAGGCTCTGGCAATGTTCGATGCACAGGCGCCTGATTTGGTGCTGCTCGATATTATGCTTCCGGAACTGGACGGCTGGCAGGTCTGCCGCGAGATTCGAAAAAAGAGCCAATGCCCGATTATCATGATTACTGCTAAGGGCGAAGTCTTCGATAAAGTCCTTGGGTTGGAGCTTGGCGCCGACGATTATGTTGTGAAGCCTTTTGAAGCCAAAGAAGTTGTTGCCCGTATTAAGGCGGTCATGCGCAGAATTGGAAAAACAGAAAATAACACCGTAAAAGAAGTAAAGTATGATAAGCTTTCTATTAATCTTACGAATTATGAATTAAAGGTCAATGGAAAAGTAATTGATACACCGCCTAAAGAGATGGAGCTGATCTATCATTTGGCGAGCAATCCAAACCGCGTCTTTACAAGAGATCAGCTATTAGATGAGGTTTGGGGATTCGATTACTACGGCGACAGCCGTACGGTCGATGTGCATATTAAACGTCTGCGTGAAAAATTAGAAGGCGTTTCAGATCAGTGGTCTTTAAAGACGGTATGGGGAGTCGGATATAAATTTGAAGTCAAAGAATAAATGCGGAAGCCTTTTTGGCGACCGAACGATTTTTAAAAAATATCTGCGGGTCACAATGCTGCTGATTCTTGTCAGCTTTGTTTTCCTTGGCCTTGTGATGATGATGTTTGTCAGCAATAACTGGAGACAGGAAAAAAGGGATGTCCTTGAAAAAGGTGCCCGCAATATTGCTGACATTGCATCTAGACAAGTTACCCAAGATGAAAATGGCGATTATCAGCTTGCTACCGAAAGTGTAAATGCTTTTTTAAAGGCATTTAGCGAAAATTCTCAGTCTGATGTCTTTATTACAGATAACAGCGGCAACATTTTACTGATTTGCCGAGGAACTTCCGATACTTTTCAAAAGCAGGCGCTTCCGCAAAACGTCATGGATCAGACCTTTTCGGGAATGTATGATGGACAATCCACTTTAGGCGGGGTTTATGAAAAATCCTGCTATGTTGTGGGAATTCCGATTACGGTTGCTACAGAAAACGGAACAAAGACGGTTGGGGCTGTTTTTAACTCTGTTAGCGCTTTGTCACTGACCATGTATCGCATGGATATGCTCAAAATGTTTATCTTTGCTGCACTGGCTGCCTTTTTAATCAGCTTTTGCGTCGTATGGCTATTCTCCTATAATCTCGTCAAACCGTTGCGCGATATGGCAGCGGCAGTACGCAGCTTTGGAGAGGGAGATTTTAGCGTACGGGTACCGGTGACGACTCGCGACGAAATGGGCGAACTGGCAGTGGCATTTAATCATATGGCGGATTCGCTCGCTACTGGAGAATCTTCCAGCCGCAGTTTTATTGCAAATGTGAGTCATGAGCTAAAAACACCGATGACAACTATTTCCGGATTTATTGATGGAATCTTGGACGGTACCATTCCACCGGAAAAACAAGAACATTACTTAAAGATTGTTTCTTCCGAAGTAAAACGCCTTTCGAGATTGGTGAAAAGTATGCTGAATCTCTCTCGGATTGACAGCGGAGAACTTCGACTGCGGCCGGCAACTTTCGATATCAGTCAGACCGTTCTGGATGCCATGCTTTCGTTTGAAAAGCCGATTGAGGACAAAAAGCTGGAAGTTCGGGGCTTAGAGGATAGTGTCAGCATAAAAGTCGATGGAGACCCGGACATGATTCATCAGGTGGTCTATAATCTGATTGAAAATGCGGTTAAGTTTACAAATGAGGGCGGCTATATCGAAGTCCGTACGGAAGACCTCAAAGATCGGGTAGTCGTCCATATTAAAAACAGCGGCGAAGGAATTGCACCTGATGAAATCACTCGGATTTTTCAGCGGTTCTATAAGACAGATAAATCCCGCTCAAAAGATAAAACCGGGATGGGATTGGGACTCTATATTGTACGCACAATTATCAAATTGCACGGCGGAGAAATTACAGTCAGTTCCATTCAGGGGGAATTCAGCGAATTTTCTTTCTGGCTGCCTAAACAACATTACCTGGAGGAAAACCAAAAACATTCGGAAAAACGTTTAGAAAAGAAACCCGATTCCAAAAAACATTCGTCTCTCAAAAAATCTAAAAACAAGAAAACCAAAACAGATTCTCACCACACAGGAGGAAATGTATGACGGATGATCAGAAAAAAGAATCTCTGAATGATGGAGCAGAACAGCCTCAGGACATTTCTCCGGAAAAATCAGAAAATCAGGAAAACACACAGCCCGAAGTTCCAGAGAGCTGTTCCAAGGAAATAATATCTGCGGAAGATCATGCGGAGACATTATCAGAGGAAACAAATTCCTCTGGTTCTAAAACATTTGGAGAAGAAAAGGATCACTCTGAAATTGATATAGCACCGCAGGACCCTGTCCAGAGC
>DHOF01000034.1 GCA_002411615.1 Ruminococcaceae bacterium UBA5397 | reverse complement strand
TTGACTCATGCACATTTTGATCATATTATTGGAGTTTCTCAAGTAGTAAAAGAAACACAGGCAAAAGTTTATCTGCAAAAAGAAGATCAGGAAATGACGATGGACAGCAGCCTCAATCTGACAAATGAAGTTGGATTTCCGCCGATTGAAGCATTTCCGATTGAACGGCTTTTGGGAGAAGATGAGACATTTTCTCTTGGTAATCTGACGATTCGAGAGCTTCATACGCCGGGCCATACAAAGGGAAGCTGCTGCTTTTTGACAGAAAATGCTATTTTTTCCGGAGATACTTTGATGAAGGGAACAGTTGGCCGTACAGATTTTCCAACCGGCAGTTACCAAGATATGATTTCTTCCATTCAAAAATTAAAAGCGCTTTCCAGTGACTATAAAATTTATCCCGGACACGAAGAAAATACCACTCTTTCGTGGGAGAGAAAGCACAATCCTTATATGGATGCGGAAGCAGGTTCTCTATGAATTTGATTCTCTATGGGCACGACTTTCATTATGAGATGGAGGCACTTTGCCGTCTGTTTTATCCCCTTCAGCCAATTCATGTCATCGAAAAGGGAAGCAGTTTGGGGGAACAGTCAGAAGATGATCCGATTACTGCTTATACTGGAATTCATCCTGAAAACGGGAAAATTAAATTAACGGCCAGTCTCCAAATTGGAGAAAAAAAAGAAACGGCAGAAGATTTTTTTCATGCGAAAGATCCGGCCTTCTTTGGAGATGAAAAGGAGCGGCAGCTGGCAGTTCTTCTTTTTGGACTATTAGAGAAAGCTTGCGGATTTACGCCGCGTTGGGGACTTTTAACGGGTGTTCGGCCGGTCAAGTTATTTCGTCGGTTAACAGAAGCCTACGGAGAACAGAAGGCTTCCCAATATTTTCGCGAGGCTTATCTGGTCAGCCCGGAAAAAATTTCGCTTGCGTCAAAGACGATGCACCGAGAAGAAAAAATTTTGGCTCAAAATTCACCAAGGGATTTTAGTTTGTATCTTTCAGTGCCGTTTTGTCCTACCCGGTGTGCTTATTGTTCGTTTGTTTCTTCCAGTGTCGAAAAAACAATGAAATTGATTCCGGAGTATGTGGAGCTGCTCTGCAAAGAGATCGAGGCTGCAGCAAAACAGGCGGAAAAGCTAAACTTACATCTTGTCTCAGTTTATATGGGCGGTGGAACTCCGACTACTTTGACAGCGCAGCAGCTAGATGAGGTACTTAGTTGTGTAAAGCGTTCTTTTGATCTTTCCTTTTGCCGGGAATATACGGTGGAAGCAGGAAGACCGGATACGATCACACCAGAAAAACTTGCAGTGCTGAAAAAATGCAGTGCAGATAGAATCAGCATTAACCCTCAGACGCTTAACGACCGGATTCTCGAGGTGATCGGAAGACGCCATACGGCAAAACAGACGAGGGAAGCATTCCTGATGGCAAGAGAAGCGGGATTTGAGAATATCAATATGGATTTGATTGTAGGACTTCCGGGAGAATCGGTCGAAAGCTTTTATAATACGCTGAATACGCTTTTAGAATGGGCGCCGGAAAGTATAACAGTCCACGACCTCGCGTTAAAGCGTTCCTCTCGTCTTTATCAGGAAGGGAAAATTCAGGAAGACGCAGCAGCGGCTTCCGTCATGCTGGATTATGCAGATCGCGTTCTTCCGGAAAACGGGTATGCCCCCTATTATCTTTATCGGCAAAGCAGAATGGTCGGCAATCTGGAAAATGTCGGCTTTGCAAAACCGGGATTTGAAAGCCCTTATAATGTGTTTATTATGGACGAAAGCCAGCATATTTTAGGCTGTGGAGCGGGCGCGGTCACAAAACTTTGTGTGCCGCAGAAATCCGGTCAGCGTATCCGCAGAATTTTTAATTTTAAATATCCTTTTGAATATATTTCTCGTCATGAAGAAATTCTTGAGAGAAAAGAGCAGGTGGGAAAGCTGTCATGAAAGAGCAGAAGAACTATGTAAAGCATCTGAATCAAGTAGAGGCAATCAATGACTGTGCAATTCGAAATCCCCAGCACCTGATCGATTTAAGTGAAAAATCGTTTCATCAAGAACTTTCAAATATTGCTTCCGATCTTTTGAAAAGGAAGGCAAAAGTGGTGCTTCTGGCCGGCCCCAGCAGCAGCGGAAAGACGACAACGGCTCATATGCTGGGACAGTGTCTGACTGAACTAGGAAATGATGCTCAGGTTATTTCACTGGATGATTTTTACAAAATGCCGCAGGAGGCACCGAAAAACGCAGACGGAACTCCAGATTTTGAATCAATTTATGCGCTGCGAATTGATGAGATTCAACGTTCGTTAAGAGAGCTGATGGAACATAGTGCATGTGATAAGCCACAGTTTGATTTTCACCATCACTGTCCTTTTAAAGAAATGCAGCATATTGCATTGAAACCGGGAGGCATTGCGATTGTAGAGGGAATTCATGCATTAAACCCAATCTTTTCGGGAGACATTCCCAAAGAGGGATTGATTAAAATCTATATCAGCGTTAAACAGGGCATTGAATATAAAAACGAGCAGCTTTTAGGACCAAATGAAGTACGGATGATTCGCAGAATCGTGCGCGATTACGCGTTCCGCAGTACAAATCCGGCCCAGACGATTGCCATGTGGCCCTCTGTGATGAACGGAGAATATCGGTACATTAAGCCGTTTCGTTCACAAGCAGATTATACGATCAATTCTCTTCATGCTTATGAACCCTGCGTCTTTCGAACACGTGCAATGGGGCTCCTGAGAGATGTGGAAGAATCGGAAGGCAAAGAATATGAGATTGCGCATCAGTTGTTTTTTGTATTGAAATTGTTTCGGTCAATTTCACCGGAATTGGTTCCCAAGGATTCTCTTTTAAGAGAATTTCTTGGGGGCGGATTTTATGATTAACGAATTGTTTACGATTAGGTCATTGCTTTTATCAATTTAATTTGTTATAATCAACCCATTATATGGGAAATATATAGAAAATTTTTATCAAAATAGAAACAAAGGAGCGTGTCTTTATGGGACTTTTTGAGGACGTTGTAATCAATGCAAAATCGGCCGCTGATGTAGTTGGAAAAAAAGCAGAAAAATTTATTGACGTATCAAAACTTCGGATTAATGCAGCTGATGTGAATAATGAGATTAGTAAGCAGTTTGAAGCACTTGGACGCGTTGTATACGATGCTAAAAAGACAGATAATCTCTCAGACGAGTTGTTGGACGAAAGTGTCAAAACAATTGATGAACTGTATGAGCAGCTCGATGCGATTAACAATCAGCTTTCTGCAAGCAGCAATAAAATCATCTGCAAAAAGTGTGGCGCTGAAAACATTTCAGACGCTGCTTATTGCAGCAAATGCGGGAATAAACTTCATGAAGATGAAGAGCAGCAGGAAGGCCCGAAAGAAGAGTGATTTTCAAAAGCAAAGCGCCCTCAGCAATGTGATTAGCTGGGGGTGTTTCTTTATGAGTGTAATAGGCTAAAAAGGAAGGGGCTTTAATAAAGATGAGTTATCAAGTGTGGGCATCTTATTTTAGTGCGACCGGCACAACAGAAAGAGCTGTAGAGCGGATTGCACAGAAAGCAGCGGATGTTTTAAAGGTAGGAAAAGTGGAAATCTTTGATTTTACTTTGCCGGGAGCAAGAGAAAATGTCAAGGAATTTTCCAAAGAGGATCTGGTGATTTTCGGAGTCCCTGTTTATGCCGGAAGAGTGCCGAATGTGCTGGTCAAATATTTACATACGATTAAGGGAAATGGAGCATTAGCAGTTCCGGTTGTCTGTTATGGAAACCGCAATTTCGATGATGCTCTGATTGAACTGCGTGATATTTTGGAAGAAGATGGATTTTTAACCATCGCAGGTGCTGCTTTTATTGGAGAACATTCTTTTTCGACGATTTTGGCAGCGGGGCGCCCAGATGTGGAGGACCTTAGGAAAGCGGATCATTTTGCAGAAGAAGTTTGCAAACTTCTTCCTCATTTACCGCAGGAACACCAGCCGGTCAAAGTAGAAGGAGAGGAGCCGTACCGCCCCTATTATGTACCGCGGGACCGCAAGGGAGAAAAGGTCAATATATTGAAAGTAAAGCCAAAGACAAATGATGATTGTATTAACTGCGGACTTTGTGCTAGAGTTTGTCCGATGGGTTCCATCAGTGCAGAGAATGTGCGAGAGTTTATCGGGATCTGCATTAAGTGTGGAGCATGCGTGAAAAAATGCCCTCAGCATGCCAAATATTATGATGATCATAACTATCTCTATCATCAGCGTGAATTGGAACTGGGGTTTGAACGTCGGGCAGAGCCGGTTACTTTTTTGTCGGAATCAATGGAATAAAAGAAAGAAAAGCGGATCGGAATGAAGAATTCTGATCTGCTTTTTTCATTTTGAGGAAATCATCATAATCTGTCCGCTTTTTCCGTATTTATCAAACAAGCAGATACGGGAAAAGAGGGTGCATTATGAAAACACGTCGGCAGGGATTTTTAAAAGGAGCAGCGATCCTGATGGGCGCTGTAGTGATTGTAAAACTTCTGGGGGCTTTTTTTAAGATCCCGTTGAGCTGGATCTTAACTCCGGTTGGAATGTCTTATTTTGGCAGCGCATATTCTTTGTATTTTCCAATTTACAGCTTATCAGCGGCAGGATTCCCCGTAGCAATTTCCCGTCTTGTCAGTGAATGCTGTGCAAAAGGAAGATTTCGCGATGTTCGTATCATTCATCAGATTTCGGTCAAGCTATTCCTGTGTGTTGGACTCTTTGGCTTTGCACTGATGCTCCTTTTGGCACCGCCATATGCACAGCTGTCGTCTGCCGGACAGGCGAGAAGCTTGCTGCCGGCAATTTGGGCATTGGCACCGAGCATCTTTTTTTGCAGCATGATTTCGGTTTACAGAGGATTTTATGAGGGACTAAGAGATATGGTTCCTACCGCAGTTTCCCAAATTTTAGAGGCACTTTGCCGCTTGGTCTTTGGACTTGGTTTTTCAATTAAAACTGTGCAGATTGCAGCTGAGGAATATGCAGCGAGTAAGACCGTTTGGGGTGTCTCGCAGCCGACAGAGGAATATGCGCGTTTGGCGGCACTACCGATGGCGGCTGCCGGAGCAATTTTCGGTGTCACGATTGGCAGCGTAGTCAGTTTCTTTTATCTCTGGTGCCATTATCGAAAAACCGGGGATGGAATTACACAGCAGCAGATCATGGCTTCTCCGGAAGCATCGGAGCCGAAGCTGCTTCTTAAAAATTTATGGCATATGGCACTGCCTGTGGCGTTGGGATCATTGGCAGTCAATCTGTCCACTTTGGCAGATGCAGCATGGCTGAATGCAGGGCTGCGGATCCTAATGGGGAAAAACGCAGCCTCTTTATTAACTCAGTATGCAGGAGAACTGCCTGCGGAAGTGATTCGTCTAGGGGAAGTTCCCTCTTATCTTTATGGGTGCTTTACAAATGCAACCACTTTGTTTTTGTTGATTCCAACGCTTACGCAGGCTCTTGGCGTTAGTGCACTCCCAAATGTTACTGCTGCGTGGGCAGCAGGTTCCAAAAAACAAATTGCAAATTCTTTAAAAATGGTTTTTAGTGTCGCTGCACTCTTGGCAATTCCAGCGGGACTTGGAATATCTTTTTTGGCAAAACCTATTTGTACATTTCTTTATGGATTACAGAATGCCCCCGGAATCACAGGAAAAATTTTATTCTATCTCGGCTTTGCGGCAATTTTCTCTGCACTCGGCACTTCGGTCAACAGTTTGCTGCAGGCGGTAGGAAGGGCAGATATCCCTGTTAAAATCCTTGGGGCCGGGTTATTGGTCAAGGTAATCATGAACTGGATTTTGGTGCCTATGCCGCAGTGGAATGTGTTGGGAGCAGCACTCAGTACCCTTTTGAGCTATTTCGTTATTTTGGTACTTGGACTTCATTTTTTGCACAAAGTCACGGGGATTCAGATGCAGATTTTTTCATTGCTTTGGAAACCAATACTGGGTGGAATCTGCTGCGTAGCAGTTGCCCTCGCAGTTGAAAAAACACTCAGTGGATATTTTCATATCTCTATTACCGTTTTGGCCGCTATTTTTGCCGCAGTGATTGTATATCTGCTGATTTGTGTAATCTTACATGCACTTCCGCGTGAGGTTGCAAAGAAACGCAGATTTCGGGAAAAAAAGAAGGGTTGTACTTGAAAAAGCCACAGGATTTTCCCCCGCGGCCGGAAATTAAACATATTTTTTAGGC
>DHOF01000155.1 GCA_002411615.1 Ruminococcaceae bacterium UBA5397 | reverse complement strand
GAAGTATGCTTCTCACATCTTTCAATATCTGCTCTGATAATTGACTTAAGTTCTTCTGTCATACCAGCACCTCAAAATTCTACATTCACAATCGTGTCTTTTTCCAACTGCTTTTCTAGGTTCCGGCGCAGCGTTTCCAAATATTTTTCAATATCGTCCTCAGATTCAATCCTCCAGGAAGAGGTCATCGTAACCGATTTTATGGCAATGTTCTTTTTCTTCTTTGGCTTCGGCTTAATCGGAGCTACGGGAGCAACCGGCTTTTCGCCGTTTTTCTCGGCTTCTTTCCGTATGCGTTCTTCTTCCGCTGCTTTCTTATGTGCAATCTCCGCGTCCAGATTATCCATATCATTCAGGATTCGAAGTTTCAATGCTTCTGCACGGTCAGCATATCCTCTCAGCCGGGACACGTTGTTGCAGTGCGACGCTTCTTCCCGAATCTCTGCAAATTGTTTCAGATAATATTCTTCCATTTGGCTTTTGTAGTCTTTGCCGCTCAGAATTTCCATAACGCGGTTTTTGGCTTCGTCAATCGAAGAATAGACCGGAGCTTCCTGTACATGCAGCACCTGCATGTATGCTCCCATGAATTTTTCGCGCAGTTCCGGCAGCTTTGGAATATCCTGATAGGGCTCTGCTTCCTGAACAATGGAACGCATGCTGACTACGATTGCTTCCAAATTTGCATCCACAATATAGGTCTTGCTGTCATCATAGATTGCCAGCATATCCAGAGCACGCTCAAAAATAGTTTTCTGTTCGCCACTGAAGAATGCCTTTACTGGGTCAAAATCGTAGGCAAATTCAATCAGATCATTTTCCATCCCGGCAACCGTATGAAAGAACTCCAGCGGTGTGCTCTGCTGAATCACTTTTTCGAGAAGCTGTTTCCCTTTGACTACAACATTTTTACCCGGATATTTTTTTTCATCATACCGTGCTTCAAGGATATGCAGGCCTGTCAGCATATGCTGGCTGTAGGACTGAAAATTCTTCATAACGGAGTCTTCATCTTCGTTTACGGAAGAAGTATGAAACAGTTCCTTCATGACATTGCGAACAATCTTTTTATTCTTATCGGAAACGCGGATACGCTGTTCCATCAGCAGCTTTTCCACAGACGCCTTTTTGGTAATCAGGCTGACAATCTCTTCATCCGATTTATTCAGCAAAGTAACATCGGCACCGTTTACCGTAAAAGACAAATCACCGCGCTTAAACAGGCGGGCAACCAGCCATTCCACATCGTCTTCCACAAAGCCGTACGGCGCTTTCATAAAACGATCCTTAAGTGTCTTCATAGAAGTCTTAATGTGCATGTGCGTGTTGCCAGCCACATACTGAAGGACATCATCCAGCGCGTGTGTATTTGCCTCTTTGCTGCCATCGAGATTCAGCGTCAACTGGTTAGAAGAACGCATCATCTTTCGGATATCATCTTCGCCCATGGCAGTATCAATGTAAGAAAGCTTGTGATAAACAGTTGTAACCAATCTGCCGATGGCCTCGTTAATACGGCTGGAGACGTCTTTTGAGTTAATCTGTGCCTTGTCACCGTTGACGTAGATGGAGGCTTCCTTCAAAGCTTCCGTCAGGAAAAGCTTGGCGTTACTGTTGCGCTCCCGCATTTCAACACGCTTGGCTTCCTTAATCGTCTCGTACTTGGAAAGGGAAGAGGACGATGTGTTGAAACGCAGATATTTTTCAATCTTTAAATAAGTCTGGATTTCATCCATAAAGGCGCGGTCATCCGGCAGTACAACCAACACTTCGCTTCCTTGACCGGACATCATCCGCAACGTGGTTTCATCGCTGCCATAATCCGACGCCGGAGTGAGAATGCGAACGCCAATATCGTAGCTTTGAGTCAATTTATAAGGTCGGTCATCCACGGTCTGGTTGAAAGGAAAAGAGTAACGGCCATTTAAGGCAGGGTAGCGATATTTTTTATCTGTAAAAATATCTTCAAAAATGATTTCAGACACCTTGTTAATGATCTCAGCCATTTCTACGTTCTGACTGTCAATTTCGCGGTTGATTTCCTGCTCTTCGTTGGTCAGAAAGACGTAAATGTCGCCGTTTTTCTGTACCAACATCTGACGCATCAGCACTTTCAGAGCATCTTCCACTTTGGCTTTCAGCTCGATACGGTCCTCATCAATATTGGAGATCATTAAACTTGTAATATTATCGATATTGGCGTTGCAGATGTCGTTGCAATACTTAATCATGAACAGCGTTTTCAAAACATTGACGGCAAAGACATCTTTCTCTTTCCCTTCTGGATTTATAAAACTGTTCTCATAGGCCTTAAGAATCACACCGCGATGGCTGTGGTCCAAGAAATTTTCCAGTGCGTCATAAAAAGCATAGAAAGGGATAATAGCGCCTTCACTCTTATCCTTGTACTCCACCGCAGATTCCTTGAACATGGCAAGCATGGAGCGCTCTCCTTCGGAGAGATGCTTTCCGGATGCCCCATGGGTGCGGATGGAAGTCAAAACGCTGCCAAGCAAATTGAATTGATATGGCACAAAAGGATAAACACAAGAGAAGTCATTTTCATCTGCGTACAGCTTTTTTTCAACGCTGTCGTTAAAAACAATCAAGTTTTTGATGATGGTTGCCTTCTGACCATAAAGCAGACGTAACGTTTGCGCTGCGGTATCATTTTTTTCCAGAATCCTCTTTTTAATCACAGCGTCCACATTGGCGGAAGAAAGAGAGATGCGGGTATCAAACCGGCCTTGAATTTTGGAAAAATCATTTCCCTTGACCTTAGTGACAGAATCGATATCTTGCTGGCTAGTTACAATAACCCACGCTTTGCCGTTACATTCTTTGCCTAATTCTTCCGTAACGGTCTGCATGCTCAGCATCAATTTCGAATCGTCGCCTATGTATTGACCGACTTCGTCCACCAGAAAGACAACGTGATGATTGTTGCCCTTACGATTAATGTAGGCCTTAACGCGCTTTGCAAAATCTTCAATACTGATTTGATAAGGCTCTGTCGCTTTCTCACACCAGTTTCGGGCAGCCTGCTCACTCATAAATTTCATATCAGACAGGACGTCCACAACAGTATCCTGAATGAAGTCAAAATCCTGACGGGAATCTTCCCAAGGTGCCCCATACTCCGTTGCAAATTTTTCCTTAAATTCAGCAAACCGGTTTTCATCTGTTAAGCGGCGTTCCAAATCGGCCAGGAACGGCATTGCTCCGCAAAAGCCCTGCATCTCATTAAAGACTTTCAAAAATACATTGACAATAGCGTCCTTATTTTGCTTGCTGTTGGAATCGCTCTTTGAATCGATATTGAACAGGACAACATCTGTGGATGTATTGGCAGCCAGCCGCATATCGGCGAGCACCATAGGGTCTGCTATCTTTTTATCATCTACAAAGTAGTCGATGGCATGTTTGCCGTCGACTTCACGGTTTTCCAAAAGGTAAGAAAGAATCTTTAAAAAGTGAGATTTACCGCTTCCAAAGAAGCCTGAAATCCATACGCCCATTTTGGGAGTCGTACCGACAATCCCTTTTCTGTAGGCTGCGAAGAAATCGGCAAAATATTTCTGCAATTCTTTCGTTACAACGTATTCTTCCAATTCTTGCTTAACATTCGAGTTTTCTTCTTGGCCGACAATGATAACCCCTTGAATTTCTCGGTCGATAGGTTTTGCGAACATATCCTTAATCAGCATTTTATATCCCCCTCAGCGTACAATCCGAAATGCGCGATAATAGTTATCTTCTTTTAATTCGTTAAATACTACTAATTCCTGTTCTGTATAGGTCCCGGGATAGAAAAGAATCATCGGTACCTCAGCAAATTCTTGTGGCATATTATAGAGTATTTTATTAAAAACCTCCGGGGCTTCCAATAGGGGATAACATTTACCAATCCCAGTCAGAAAAACTACTGCATTCTTTGGCGTATGCTCTGCAATATATTTCACCATCAGATTGTCTTTATCCGTGATTTTCAGTGTATGCTGCACCGCAGCTGCTACACGGGAAAAGCCGCTTTTCTTTTCAAAACTCTCGCACTTTTCGATGAAGCCTTTATTCTCAAGATGATTGATAATCAGGTCATATAGGTCATAGACAACCAGCTCAAAGCCATCGGTCCCTTTTTCATTTTTGTTTTTTAAATACTCAATCCGCTCACGGACTTCAAGCTCTTCTTCCGGCGGGTAATCGAAAACCCAATAACTGACTTCATTGGCCTTTCCCTTATTTTGGCGAAAAGATGGTTTCCGG
>DHOF01000150.1:1345-4475 GCA_002411615.1 Ruminococcaceae bacterium UBA5397 | reverse complement strand
CTGGATGTTTTTCATTTGGCATAAGAAAAAAGACTTCTTTGTATGTCTCAAATGCGAGATGTACAGAGAAGTCTTTTTTTAATCATTGATTATTCATTGGCTCAATCAATTTGAGCTCTTCCATTTTTTTTCGAATGGCAAGAAAATCTTCAAAAGCGTCCGGCTTTTTTCTGGGATCGCGCAGAAGTGCCGCCGGGTGCAACGTAGCAGTCATCCACATGTCGCCTTTTTGAGTCCATTGCCCATGCTCTTTCGTAATGCGAAGACTTGGATTGATAATCTTTTGTGCGGCAATTCTGCCGAGGCATACAAGAATTTTTGGACGCATCAAAGCAGTTTGATTGCGCAGCCATGAAATACAAGCGTCCTGTTCTTCCGGCAGAGGGTCACGATTCTTTGGCGGGCGGCATTTTACAATGTTCGCAATGTAGATGTTTTTATGGCGGTCGAGTCCTACGGCGTCAAGATATTTATCTAGAAGTTGTCCGCTGCGGCCAACGAATGGTTCCCCTTTTAAATCTTCCTGCTCGCCAGGACCTTCTCCGACGAACAAAATCTTCGATTCCGGATTTCCGACTCCGAAGACCAGATTGGTGCGCCCTTTACAGAGATCACATTTTTGGCATTCGAGGCAGGCGGATTTTAACGTTTCCCAATTTTCATACATGATGATTGCCTCCGTCTGTTTATTGTATTTTTATTATAGCATAAAGGGAAAGGAAGCGACACATAAAAGAAATTTTTAGGGCGTATTTTTAAATGAGAGTCGTCAAAAATAACAGATAAAAAGAAGCAAGAGTAAAAAAACAAGAAAGTGAGGAATGGAAAGATGAAAATTGTAATTGTCGGCGGCGGATGGGCAGGATGCGCTGCCGCGGTACGCGCAGCTAGAATGGGAGCGGAAACAGTTTTACTGGAACGTACCGATATGCTTTTGGGAACCGGTTTAGTCGGCGGAATCATGCGGAATAACGGACGTTATACAGCAGCAGAAGAAATGATTGCAATGGGTGGCGGAGAACTGTTTTGCTTAATTGATCAGTACTGTAGACATCGTAATGTTTCTTTTCCTGGCCATGAGCATGCGAGCCTTTATGATGTTGGAAAAATGCCCGGGGCTGTCGAGCGGTATTTAAAAAGCTTGCATGTAGAAATTCGATTCCAGGCGCGTGTATTCAAAGTGGAGAAAAAAGGGAACAGCTTAATGGCAGTGGAGCTTATGGACGGAACGAAAATTTCCGGAGACGCTTTTGTGGATGCGACTGGAACAGCAGGACCAATGCAGAATTGCGGAAAATACGGCAATGGCTGTGCCATGTGTGTTTTGCGATGCCCCAGTTTCGGCGGTAGGGTTAGCTTGACCGGTCTCTGCGGAATCAAGGAAATCTGTGGGCAAAAAGCAGACGGCACGGTCGGCTCTATGAGCGGTTCCTGTAAACTGATAAAAGAATCACTTTCTCCAAAGCTAATTGAAACACTGAATCAAAAAGGGGTCGTAATGATTCCGATTCCACCAGAACTGATTGAAAATCATCTTTCTATCAAAAGCTGTCAGCAGTATGCACAGCCTGAATTTGCAAAAAATTTGATTCTGCTTGATACAGGACATGCGAAATTGATGATGCCCTATTTTAATTTACAACATCTCCATCAGATCCCTGGACTTGCCGATGCACAGTATAAGGACCCATATGCCGGAGGTCGTGGAAATTCCATGCGCTTCTTTGAAATGGCTCCGCGGGATGATACACTCAGGGTAGAGGGAATGGAAAATCTATTTTGTGCCGGAGAAAAGTCAGGACTTTTGGTTGGGCATACGGAAGCAATCGCGACAGGAACGCTGGCAGGGTTTAATGCAGTACGGTTCGTTAAAAAGCAGGAATTGCTTATTTTGCCGGAATCGATTGCAGTTGGAGATGCGATTCGTTTTGTGAGGGAGCAGATGCAAACACCGGAAGGAATTCGAAAAAGGTATACTTTTTCAGGTTCGGTTTTGTTTCAGCGTATGAAAGAAAAAGGAATTTATACAACAGATATTGCTGCAATTAAAGAGCGAGTTGCTCAAGCGGGAATGAAAAATATTTTTGCAGAATAAAGAAATGGTGCCCGATAAAATATCGGACACCATTTCTTCGAATTAAGGAGCTTAGGATGTTTTTACTGCGGGAACTTCCGTTTCGTCGGAGAGATCAGAATATTCCCAATAATCGGCATCATCAATTCCTGCATCTTTTGCGTAGAAAACAGGATTTTTGCCTTGTTTTCTCTGATTTTCATAATCAGAAAGGACATGCAGATATTTCCGAGTCATGCAGAGCAGCGCCGGCACATTTAAAATGGCCATTAGACACATTGCAAAATCGGCAATATTCCATGCAAGGCTCGTATCCATGATACAACCGATGAAAACGGCAACTACAATGCTGGTGCGGAACAACTTAAAATTAGTTGGTCTTTGCAAAATATAAAGAACGTTGGATTCTGTATAATAATAATTTCCGATAATGGTGCTGAATGCGAAAAAGAAAATGGAGACGGTAATAATTAAGATTCCGATTTCTCCAAATTGAGAACCGACCGCTTTTTGTACCAGAGGAAGCGCCGATTCGCCTTTTGTAGAAACGCCGGTGCTTAAAACCATTAGGGCGGTTGCACTGCAAATCAGAATGGTGTCAATGTAGACTGCCAGCATTTGTACAAAACCTTGTTTTGCGGGATGAGAGGTTTCGACAGTGGCGGCAGCGTTTGGGGCAGAACCCATGCCGGCTTCATTGGAATAAAGACCTCTTTTTACGCCGTACATGATTGCGGAACCAGAGAATCCCGCAAAAATAGTTTTAAAGTCGAAAGCATTTGCAAAAATGCTGGAAAAGACTCCCGGCAGATTCGAAGCATTTTTAATAATGACAATGAGACAGAAAACAAGGTAGATAGTAGCCATGACGGGAACCATCACTTCGGTGATCTTTGCAATGGTTTTCTGTCCTCCAAAGACTGCATATGCTGTCATTGCCGCCATGATCAGACCAATAATAATAATTGCTGTTGGGTTGGTTCCAACATAACGCTCCATAGAAGAAGTGATTAAATTTGCCTGCAAACATTCAAAGCCATAAGCAAATGTGACGAT
>DHOF01000150.1:0-1075 GCA_002411615.1 Ruminococcaceae bacterium UBA5397 | reverse complement strand
AATGAGCCATCTTTGTTTTTCTTTTTATAAACCTGTGCCATGGTGTTTTCTATGCAGGCTGTTGCGCCGCCGAGCAGCGCGGTCAGCCACATCCAGAATACTGCTCCGGAGCCGCCCAGCGCAATCGCTGTTGCAACACCGGCAATATTGCCGACACCTACACGGGAAGCGGTCGAAACCATAAGTGCCTGAAACCCAGAAACAGCTTGGGAATTGTTGCTTTTTTCAAATAATAATCGGTTGCCTTCTTTAAACTTTCGAAATTGTACAAATCGTGTGGCGATTGAAAAAAAGATGCCGCCGAAAATTAAAAGTGCAATTAAAATGTACCCGTAAAGAAAGTCATTTATATTTCCGATTTGTTGACTGATAGCCTCCAATTTTTCCAACTCCTTGTAATCTTTTTATCCTTTTATGCTGTGATGGAAGACTGGTTCGCAAAATAATGAAGATTAAGTTCTTTTGATAAGTACTCAATCATATGGGTACCGCCGACACTATTTCCTTTTTTATTAAGTGCCGGACCAAAAGCAGCAATTCCAATTCCATTTGGGGCTACAGATATGATTCCACCTCCTACTCCGCTTTTTGAGGGAATCCCCGCTTTGACTGCAAATTCACCGGATTCGTCATACATACCGCAAGTCATCATCAAAGTTTTTACGATTCGTACGATCCACCCTTCAATAAGCCGTTCTCCTGTGGTGGGATCAAGCCCGTCATTTGCTAAAATCCAAGCATAATGAGCAAGATCTTTTGTCGTAACAGAAACGGAACACATCTTAAAATAATGATCCAAAATAATTTCAGGATCGCCCTCAAGAATGTGATCACTTTCCAAAAGATAAGCAATGGAGCGGTTGCGCATGCCAGCCTTTTTTTCTGACAAATAGGTAGCTTCATTTATTTCAATTTCATTGTTTGCGCATAGCTTATGTACCAAATCCATAAATTGTTGGACGGGATCTTTGCTGTCAATACAGCTAACAGTAACGATTGCGCCGGCATTGATCATAGGATTAAAGGGAATCAGCTGTTTGGTTTCCAACTGGACAATGCTGTCAAATCCGTCACC
>DHOF01000020.1 GCA_002411615.1 Ruminococcaceae bacterium UBA5397 | reverse complement strand
TCAAAATATTGCCAGCAGCGACGGTAACGGAGAAGATTTTTAGCATCCGCTTCGCTGATTTGATATTCTTCGGTGTAGCGGCGGAATTTATCTTCTTCCGGTTCCGGCAGAAGAGCTTTCAATTCAGCAATCTTTTCTTTTGGAACATGGATTGTAACGAGATCAGGATCACGGAAATAGCGATAATCCTGCGCATCTTCTTTTCCGCGCATTCCTTCGGTGCAGTCGTTCGTTTCATCGTAGCGGCGAGTTTCCTGTGTAACTTTTTTACCGGCTTCGAGAAGATCAATCTGCCGCGCAAATTCATATTCTACCGCTTTGGTAATGAAATTGATGGAGTTCATATTTTTGATTTCGGTGCGAGTACCAAGATTTTTGGCGCCTTTTTCCCTTGTCGAGATATTGACATCGCACCGCACGGAACCTTCCTGCATTTTGCAGTCGGAAACACCAATGTAGCGCATGATGGACTGAATTTTCTCTACATATTCGCGTACTTCGTCAATTGTACGGAAGTCCGGTTCCGTGACGATTTCAATCAAAGGGACACCGCCGCGGTTATAGTCTACATAAGTATTTCCACGGGAATGAACGAGCTTTCCTGCATCTTCTTCAATATGGATACGCAGAATCCGGATTCTGCGTCCGTCAGAAAGATCAAGGTAGCCGTTTTTACAAAGCGGCTGATCGTACTGTGAAATCTGATAAGCTTTTGGCAGATCAGGGTAGACATAGTTTTTACGATCCATTTTGCTTTCTTCTGCAATTTCGCAATGGGTGGAAAGGCCCGCCATAATGGCATATTCCACGACTTTTTGATTCAGCTTTGGAAGGGTGCCGGGCAGTCCAATGCAGATGGGGCAGCAGTGTGTGTTTGGTTCTCCGCCGAACTCGGTGGTACAGCTGCAGAAAATTTTTGTTTTAGTGGCAAGCTCCACATGGGTTTCAAGACCAACAACCAATTCATACTGACTCATTTTTTCACCCCCATATTTACCGGGCAGAATACGGTATTACGGACAGCTTTTTCATATTGATGAGCAGCCCGCAAAATCGTTGCCTCCTCAAACTTTTTGCCGATCAGCTGCATTCCAACCGGCAGATTGTCTTCGTCTTTTCCGCAGGGAACGCTGATTCCCGGCAATCCGGCGATATTAACCGGTACGGTGCAAATATCTGTGCGGTAATTGTCAACGGCATTTGAGCTGTAATGCTGGGGGAGTGCCGTTACTGGAACAGTGGGAGCAAGAATGATATCACATTTTTGGAAGGCAGATCTAAATGCGTCGACGATTTTTCCGCGCAGAATCTGTGCTTTCTTATAATAGGCGTCATAATAGCCGGAAGACAGCACATAAGTGCCGAGGAGAATCCGACGCTGAACTTCTGCGCCGAACCCTTCACTGCGGGTCTTGCAGATCATTTCATTAAGATCATTATAATGTTCTGTCTTATAACCATAACGGATTCCATCATAGCGTCCAAGATTGGAAGAAGCTTCTGCACAGGCCAAAATATAATAGACAGGCAGAGCATATTGAAGTTCCGGCAGAGCCAGAGGAACCAGTTCACAGCCAAGATCCTGATAGGTTTTCTGAGCGTCTTCCAATGCTTTTTGAACACCGGGACGCAAGCCTTCGTAATATTCTTTCGGAATGCCAATTTTCATACCCTTGATGGATTGGTTCAAACTTTCGGCACAGGGAGCCCCTTTCCGTCCACTGCAGGTGCTGTCCCGTTTATCATAAACTGAGATTGCATCAAAGACCAGTGCGGTGTCTTCGGCACAGCCGGCGATCGGTCCAATTTGGTCGAAGGAACTTGCAAATGCGATCAGGCCATAACGAGAGACTGCACCGTAGGTTGGTTTTAAACCGACAACGCCGCAAAAAGAAGCAGGCTGCCGAATGGAACCGCCGGTATCACTGCCCAATGCATAAGCGGCGAGATTTGCGCAGACAGCACTAGCACCGCCGCCGGAAGAACCGCCGGGCACCCGCTTTAAATTGTGCGGATTCTTGGCGCCGCCGTAGCAGCTTGTTTCACAAGTGGAACCCATTGCAAATTCGTCCATATTGGTTTTGCCGAGAAGAATCGCATTTTGTGCTTTTAAAGTTTCCCAGACTGCAGCGTCATAGATTGGGGTGTAACCGCTCAAAATCTTAGAGCAGCAGGTCGTTGGAATCTTGTTGGTGCTGATATTGTCTTTTAAGGTCATCGGTACGCCCTCCAGAGGGGAAAGCGGCTTTCCGGCGGCAATTTTCTGATCGACTCTTTTTGCAGCGAAAAGTGCTTCTTCCGGAGTAACAGTTATATAGGAGTTTAAGATCTGGTTATCACGTTCGATCGCGTCCAGATAGCTTTTGGTCAGTTCTTCGCAGGAATATTCCTTATGGAGGAGTCCTTCCTGAATTTTTCGAATCGTACTGTAAGAATCCATTAGTTTCCTCCTTATGACCGCTTCTTCACGAGAAAACAGCCGTCGTCCTGATCCTGCGCATTTTTGAGAATCTCTTCTTGCGGCAGGCTTTCCTGTATTTTGTCTTCACGAAACACATTAGAAAGACCGTTAATATTATCAAAATCGTTCTGATCTGCGGGGATGGAATTGATGGTATCCGCAAAATCAATGATGGAATTCATTTCTTCCGCAAGATTCTGAAGCTTTTCGGGTGGAATAGAAAGTTTTGCGAGCTTTGCAAGACTCAACAGTTCTTCATGGCTGACCATAAGGTTCCTCCTTTTGCCGGGTTTAAAAATTGTGCAGTCAAGAGGGGAAAAGGAAATTCCCATGCTGGCTGCACAAATGATTCCGGCGGATTATTTAATATGCGGTT
>DHOF01000067.1 GCA_002411615.1 Ruminococcaceae bacterium UBA5397 | reverse complement strand
CTTTATTATAATATCATTTTAATTCCTGATTGTCAACAACTTTTTTCATCTTTTTGCAAATTTTATTTTACCTCTACATCTATGGATCTTTTATATTTAAAAGCACCAGATTCTGTCGCCTTACCCAAGCATCTGCCGTAATTCAGTCAGAATCTTCTTTTCTCTCCTAGAAACCTGCACCTGTGTCATCCCGAGTCTTTGCGCTGTTTCTATTTGTGTCTGGTCCTGAAAATAACGAAACCAGACTAATTTTCGATCATTTGCAGGCAAATCTTTTAATGCTTCGCGAAGGGACATAGACTCTGTAATCCGTTCTTCTTCTGACTCGGTGGGTAAATCCAGCTGTCCCTCCTCATCGTTTTCTTCTGTTAAAGAAAGCGGCATTTGGCCTGCACAGAGCGCTTCGGCTGCTTCTTCTGAAGAAATCCCCAATCCGGATGCGACTTCGCTTACGGTCGGCTGCCGGCCTTCTTTTACCGCAAATGAGCTGCTCCAGCGATTTACTTTACAGGCAAGGCTTTGCAGTGTTCTTCCCATTTTAACAGTATTGCCCTCTCGAAAGAGCTTTTTCATTTCGCCTAAGATTACCGGTACCGCATAAGTTGAAAAGCAGCAGCCACGATTCTCATCAAAACGATCGGCAGCCTTTACCAGTCCTTCACAACCAGCCTGCACAAGATCATCATAATCTGCGCCGCGCCCGAGAAATCGTCTGGCACAGGCATGAACCAGACCGATATTTTCCCGGGTGGCCTTTTCTCTATCCATGATGACGCGGACGGGGTGAAAAATCTTTTTCCATAACGACAGTTGTGCCTTTTCCGACTTTGCTGCGCACCTTTAAACGATCGGTGAAACTTTGCATCACTGCAAACCCTAACCCCGCACGTTCCTCCCCGCCGGTCGTAAACATTGGTTCCATTGCCTGTTTTACATTTTCGATTCCACAGCCATGGTCTTTGATTTTAACTTGGATCGTGTGTTCCTCATAAATCATGCAATCTATGTAGACCATCCCGATTGTATTCCGGTACCCATGTACAATACAGTTTGTTACAGCTTCCGAAACTGCAGTTCGCAGATCACACAGCTCGTCCACAGTTGGATCGAGCTGCGAGGCGAAAGCCGCAACCGTAGTACGGGCAAATGCCTCATTGCTGCTAGCGCTTAAAAAGCGCAGATGCATTTCATTCGTCGGTTTCATTTTCTACACTCACTCCTTCTTCAATATCACATAGTTCTGACAAACCCGCCAGAGAAACAATCCTTTTTAACTTTTCGGGTACATTTCGAATGGTAACACGTCCTTTCCATAAGCTCATCAAACGGCATCTTCCCAAGATCAGTCCTACCCCGGAACTATCCATAAAACTAACCCCGGAAAAATCTAAGATCAAACGTCTGGGGCGGATATGTTCCGCCGCTTCATCGATTTCTTCCCGAAACTTTCTGGCACAATGATGGTCAATTTCTCCATCCAAAAGCGCAGTAAGCTCGTCCTTTTTTAATTTTAGATCGACACTCAAAAGAAGGCCTCCTTCATAAAAAATTCCTTCTTCAAGAATAAAGAATTCCCAGTGCAAAATTACGGGAACTTCGTCGAGTTTATACTGGTTTCATAAGAAAACAAAAAAGAGTACCATTTTATAATGATACTCTGATAAAAGACTTTTCTAATATTACAGCATTGCACAGTCTAAAGAATTCCTTCCAAGCAAATCCAAATTAAAGGGCGTTGTTTGATACACAAAATAGTTGAGCCAATTTGTATAGAGAAGCTGTCCGGTCGCACGCCATTGATCGATTGGCTTTTTAGAAGGGTCATTATCCGGATAATAATGCTTGGGCATAGAAATTGGCAGGCCGCGGCTGACATCCCGAAAATATTCCTCTCCGAGAGTACCGGCATCATATTCCGAATGTCCCATCACAAAAAACTGCCGTCCCTCTTGATCTCCGACAATATGGACACCTGCTTCTTCCGAAACAGACATCAGTTTTAGTTCAGGGACTTTTCGAATATCTTCTGCCATCACTTCGCTGTGCCGGGAATGCGGGACCCAATATTCATCATCAAATCCGCGAAATAGTCTTGATTTTTTTGTCAACGCATGATGCTTAAAAACGCCGAACAGTTTTTCCGGCAGAATATGTTTTGGAATCCCGTAATGATAATAAAGCGCTGCCTGCGCCCCCCAGCAAATATGAAAAGTGGAGTGGACATGTGTGGTTGTCCAATCAAAGATTTTACACAGTTCCGGCCAGTACTCCACCTCTTCATAATCCATCAATTCTACCGGCGCACCTGTTATAATGCAGCCGTCATAGTGACTTTCTTCGATCTCATCAAACGTTTTATAAAAAGACAGCAGATGATCTTCCGGCGTATTCTTGCTCTGATGAGAGGCCATTTGCACCAAATCGACTTCAATCTGCAAAGGCGTATTCGCCATACAACGCAAGATCTGTGTTTCTGTTGTAATTTTAATCGGCATCAGGTTCACCAGCGCGATCCGCAAAGGCCTGATATCCTGATGCAGTGCCCGACGTTCGGTCATCACAAAAATATGCTCACCCTGCAAGACGCTTCTCGCCGGTAAGTCATCCGGAATTTTAATCGGCATGCTCTACCATTTCCTTCTTTTTTTATTGCTGTGTCTGCAGGGAAAGCAGTTTCTGTTTCAATTCTCCCTCAATCTTACCCAGTTCCTGCTCTGCAGCAGCTCTCTTCTCGTGTCCATCTTTCTGAATCTGCATGACCTCATCCAGTGTTGTAATGAGCTGCTCATTCGTATGCTGCAGCGTCTCCATATCTACAATTCCCCGTTCACTTTCTTTTGCAGTGTTAATCGAGGCCATTTTAAGCGTATCCGCATTTTTCCTGAGTAACTCATTTGTCATATCCGTTACCTCACGCTGAGCCTTTGCGGCCTGCTGTGAATGCTCCACTCCTAAAGCAAGCACCATCTGACTCTTCCAGAGCGGAATTGTATTGACCAGCGTTGACTGAATTTTTTCGCTCATCAGAAGATCATTATTCTGTACCAGACGGATCTGCGGCGCCATCTGAATCGAAATTGTGCGTGTCAGTTCCAGGTCATACAACTTCTTTTCAAAGCGGTTGCACATACTGGCAAGATCATTGACCGCCTGAGCGTCTTCCGGAAGGTTCGATTCTTCTGCTTTTTTCTGCAAAGCAGGCAGCTGCTGCGTCTGCACCTCTTGAAGCTTTTTCTTACCGGCTAAAATATACATGGTCAGTTCTTTAAAATAGACCTTATTAAGATCATACATTTTATCGAGCATCGCAATATCTTTGAGCATGGTTACCTGATGGCCTTCCAACGCAGAGGAAATTTGATCGACGTTGGTTTCCGCTTTAGCATAACGTGCTTTTAATGCATTGATCTTATTGCCGCCGCGTTTAAAGAATCCCATGATTCCCTTTTCGTTGTCTTCGACCTGAAAATTTTTGAGTTCGCAGACAACCCCGGAAAGCATATCGCCGACTTCGCCAAGATCTTTGGTTTTTACAGAATTTAGAGCAGTTTCCGAAAAATCCGCAACCTTTTTCTGTGCTCCGGAACCATACTGTAAAATGATATTGGAATTTGTCAGTTCAATTTTCTTTGAAAAATCATCCACCATTTTCTGCTCATCCGGTGTCAGATTCATTTTTTCTATGTCTTCCGGTTTCTGGGTCAGTCCGGAAGGCGTTACTGTCTCCAAAGTAGGTGCTGCCGGCGCCTCTTGTGCTCCATCGAGTACCAAAGTCGGCATTGTTGTATTTTCATTACTCATAAGACTTTCCTCCTTATTTTCTCTTTACAGCTTTAGTTCCGGTTCCTTCTGCGTCTCTTCTTTTTTAAAATCTTTGCCGGTCAGCCCCGCTTGGGCCAACATGGTCTCCAGGGCAGAAATGTCGGTTGCCACATCCAATACATCATCCTGAAAAAGCGTATCTAACAAATTTTCAAATGCAGTATTAATCGTATCCATTGTTTGCTCAATCTCTTTTTTGGCCTGCAGAATATTTTCTCCCTGCACCGGCTGACTGTCAAACTCTTGATAAGCATTGACCAACTTTAAAGTGGTCGGCAAATAATATTGCATAAAGCGCCGAATCTCTGGCAGCTTTTTGGGATGCTCCTCTACATAATCAAAAATCTTTTTGCAGACTTCTTCCAACCGGTCCAGTTTGCGGCTGATCTCTTCTCCGGGAATTTTATCATTTGCCTCCCGAATGGCCCCAATATATTGAGCTCCTTCTGCTTTTGCCTGTGCAAGTGCAGCAGCAGCCGGGTCCGAACGCAGACGTTCCTCTTCTGCCTCGCGCTCCCTGCGCGCTTTTTCCGCCTGCAGATAGCTTTGATAGGTTTCATCACCTAACATAAAGGTTGTTCCCTGCTCATCCAAATGACCATCCGGAAAAATCCTTTTGGATATCATTTTTTTAAGATCCTTTGTCACATATTCAGGGGCTTTATGAACCCCATCCGCCAACTGTTTAATGGAACAAAAAGAAGCCCCCTGCATCAATGCCCGATATTTTCGGTACCGCCTGACTCTTCTGAGAAGAGAAGTCCCCTTTCCAAAAAGGAAAGCTCCGACAACAGACAGAATATAAAGGACTACACCGCCAACTGCAAAGACAGAAGCAGCAATCATTCCCATACCAGTCATTACTGAGCCGACGATTGCCGTAATTAGGCAGGGAATCCCGACTGCAAGTCCTGTTGCCAGCATCACACCTCCTGAAACTTTTCCAGGAATCATCTCCGATCTGGTTTTTGCCGAACGGTACGGGCGATAATAGGGGGGATAATTCGAAGAGGGTTTTTGATAAGGTGGAGGCGGATAAGCAGACTGATTCTTCTGATGATTGCCAGACATGGAATCACGCACATCTGCTTCTACATCAGCAGTAACATCCCGCACGGTATTGCGCACGGTATTGCCAAGATTCTCAAAATTACCGGTACGCATAGCATCCCGAACGGCATGCTTAATATCACGACCGATATTGTGATTTCGATGCATTCCCATTATACCCTCCAAAAATACTTAATCAAATTTATTATATCGTATTTTTAAAAAAATGACAATAAAATGCCTTTGAAAATTGCTGCATTTTTATAAAAACAATTTTCACCAAACAATCACTTAAAGTTTACCCAGATTTTACATTTCTCTAAACTAATGCACACATAGAAAGGGTATTCTTAAAATGTTCTTAAGAAAAGAAAGCTCTTAATGATAGCAAGACTCTTGTGAAAGGGTTTCACATAAATTCACTCTTTTTCATATTTCTCCTTAAAAGCAGGAGCGTGGTTTTCTACCACGCTCCTGCTTTTATTGTAATCAAACTTTATTATATGCTGCTTTTCTCCTCAGCCGTTAGAATTTAGGATTGATTTTTGTTTTAAAGGTTTGTTATAATAATACTATAGAAAAAGGAAGAGGTGTAAACAAATGCCGAATTCAGCAATCACCAAGCGAGCGTTAGCATCTGCTATGAAAAGCCTCATGGAGAAAATGCCTTTTTCAAAAATCAGCGTCGGCGATATTTGTGAGCACTGCCAAATGAATCGAAAAAGCTTTTATTATCATTTTCGGGATAAATACGATTTGGTAAACTGGATTTTTTATACGGAATTTGTTGGCGCCGTTCATGATAAAAATTATGATGACGGCTGGTCTTTAATTGAAGACATCTGTGATTACTTCTACAAAAACCGCCATTTTTATATGAATGCTCTTGAAGTAACAGGGCAAAACTGCTTTCATGATTATTTTCAATCTTTGTTACAGCCGATCGTTTCAAATTATCTGTGGGAAATGATCGATAGCTCTGAAGATTCAGAATTCTTTGCCGTGTTCTTCTCTGATGCCTTTCTTTGCGCAATCGAAAGATGGCTTCTTGAAAAAGAATGTATGCCGCCGGAAAAATTCGTCTCTCTCTTGAAATCCTCTATGAGCAGTGTCGCACGTAAAATTGTCTCTGATCTGGAAGAAGAGCCTCATCTCAAAGATCAAACCGACTCAAAAACTCTACATAAAAAAACTGGCCTTGAAAATCTCTGATCGGATTTTCAAAGCCAGTTTTTTTCTATCAAATATTTGCATCCTCTTGCATGTTTCCGCCCAAAATCTGCTGCAGAGGGGTTCCGCACGAATACAGTCCTAAGTTTTGTGTCCCATTTTTATCGTACAAAGTTACTTGTCCAGAAGGGGAAAAATGTAAAGAACAAGTGTCAGGGGAAAATGCCTGGTCGATCGTGATCATATCCCTAGAAAATTCCACTGGAATAATAGGATAATCCTGATAAAAGCGTGTCTTTCTGATATAGCTCCAAACTTCTTTCCTTTCTTCTTGGCTGCAGCCCTTTTCTGGTGCCAAAAAAGCCATTGCAGCTCCGGAAGAAGAGATTTCTTTTAGCCATGCGCCTGTCTCAACCTCTGAAATCTGGTCGCTTGAATATAGGCGGTACGCTCCCACTAACATCTTATTTTCCACAAGATATTTAGCTGTTTCGGTAGAATCCGGACAATCTCCGCGCACAAAAATCATCAGATTATGCATTTGTCCAAATCGTTCCTGCGCTTCCTTCCCCTTTTGAGGCCCTACAAAAATTAAAAAGGCACAATCCGGCTCCGATTCCACTAAGTGAGAAATTTTTTCTAAATGCTCATCACAGCTAAAAAAGAAATACGTATAGGCTCCCCATGTTTTTCCCTGTTCGATAATCTCATAGCTTTGCTCAATCGGAAAAGACGTGTCCCCTTCTTCCATACAAAAGCACATCGACCATGGAACTTGGAATCCATATTTCTCTTTGGCTTGGCGCATCTTTTTAGAGCCGTTGGCACAGCCATTATAGCCTAGATTCATTCCGAATGTAAGCAGGGTTTCGTGGTCTACATAATATACTAAATTCTTTACCAAAAGATAATAAGCACTGTCTTCGTTTTCTAACATAGACTGTACAATCTGAAAAAAGTTTTTCTGAAATTCCCCTTTAGAAAATCCATGCGCGATTTCTACTAAATTACGAATGGTACGTTCCGGATCTTTTTCTAAATCATTCAGTGCTTTTCTAACTGTAGTCTCAACGATCATGCGCAGTACTCCCTTAGACTGCCTCATCGGGATCCCGATGAGGCAGTCTAA
>DHOF01000135.1:10043-14176 GCA_002411615.1 Ruminococcaceae bacterium UBA5397 | reverse complement strand
ATGCTCTCCGCTTGGCCGAATAATTAAATCAGGATCCGGCTGCCCTGCGGTATCCATATAGGAAGAGATCAATTTTTCATCAATTTCTTCCGGAGAAAGCATTCCTTTTTGCACGTTCTCTGCAATTTCTTGAACCGCATTGACAATTTCTGCCCGTCCACCGTAATTCATAGCAATATTAAGCACCATGCCGGTACGGTCCTTACAAACTTCCCGGGTTTCTTCGATCAGCTTTTTCAAATCCGGGGAAAATTTACTGGTATCTCCGATAAAGCGCACCTTGATATCATCATTGCGAAAATCCCGCAGAGAATCCTGCAGATATTTTTTAAAAAGAATCATCAAAGCTCCCACTTCGTCCTGCGGGCGAGACCAATTCTCAGTTGAAAAAGCATACACCGTCAGATAGCGAATTCCAATGGAACTTGCATACCGAGTGATCTTTTTAAAGACGGCAGCTCCGGTAGTATGCCCCGCAGAACGCGGCAGCCCTCTCTTTTTGGCCCATCGTCCATTTCCATCCATGATAATGCCAAGATGCGCCGGCAGACACTCTGGTGCCGGCGCGGCGCTTACATACTGTTTTTCCATGTGCAGTCCTCACTTGATTTTTAAAATCTAAATCTCCATGATTTCCTTTTTCTTCTTCTCAAGAAGAGTATCTATCTCTTTACAGTATTTATCCGTAAGATCCTGCATTTTTTTCTCAGCTTCTTTTAAATCGTCCTCTGTAATCTCCGTCGACTTCTTCATGCTCTTTAATTTTTCCATTGCATCGCGGCGAATCGAACGAACAGCAATTTTAGATTCTTCTGCCTGCTTTGCAATTTCTTTTGCCAACTCTTTGCGGCGATCCTCCGTCATCTGCGGAAAAACCAGCCGAATCACTCTTCCGTCAGACTGCGGATTGATTCCGATGTCGGAAGAAAGAATTGCTTTTTCCACCGCGTGACAGACCGACTGATCCCACGGCTGAATCGTTAAAACGCGTGCTTCTGTTACAGAAACTGCCGCGAGCTGACTGATTGCAGTAGGAGTTCCGTAATAATCGACCATCACTTTATTGAGCACATTTGGATTTGCACGTCCAGCGCGTATCTCTATATACTCTTCCCGAAGTACGCTCAGCGTTTTCTGCATTTTAGCTTCTGATTGATCTAATACCTGTTTCATAGAACTTCATCCTCCTTTACGATTGTACCGATTGATTGGCCACAGATTACTTTTTCAATATTATTGGGGTCTGCAATATCAAATACGCAAATTGGAATATGATTATCCCTGCAAAGAGAAGCGGCTGTGCTATCCATAACCTGTAAATTTTTATTGAGCACATCCATATAAGTTAACGTCTCAAACTTTTTGGCATCCGGATTCTTTTTGGGATCACTGTCATAAACTCCATCCACCATAGTTGCCTTTAAAATAATATCCGCATCAATTTCGGCAGCGCGCAGAGCAGCGGCAGTATCCGTAGAGAAGAACGGATTTCCAGTCCCACAGCCCAAAACGACAATACGGTTTTTCTCAAGATGGCGGACTGCACGGTTACGGATATAAGGCTCTGCAATCTCCTGCATAGCAATTGCTGTCTGCACACGCACCGCTACTCCCAACTGCTCCAAAGCATCTGCAACCCCCAATGCATTGATTGCAGTCGCCAGCATTCCCATATGGTCAGCTCTGGTACGATCCATCTTTCCGCTGGAGCGGCCGCGCCAGAAATTTCCGCCGCCTACAACAATGGCAATCTGCACCCCCATCAAAGAGCAAGTCTTGATCGGGCGGCAAATTTTAAGGACCGTATCAAAATCAATTCCGTGTCCCGCATCTCCAGCGAGGGATTCCCCGCTCAGCTTTAAAAGAACGCGTTTATATTTTGGCTGCATTTTTAACACTCCTATTTTTTGTATTTCAGCAGGTCATACTTTTTTATATTTTACAATATGTGCTCCGGCTTGTAAAGACTTTTACCTCATCCGGCCTAAAATTACGTTTGTTTTGAAAAGCTGGAACACTTTTTTGCTCGATTGCATAGATTGGGAGTAAACGAAACAGCAAGGAGGTCATTTTATGCTGACTGCACTCTTCGGCGGCATCTTGTCCGGAATCCTTTTTCTGGTTCTCCATGTTACGGGCAGCGGAACGTTTCCAAGAGCACTCTCTTATACAGAAGAGCAGGACTGCCTCAAAAGGATGGCACAGGGAGACTCCAGTGCCCGGCAAAAATTAATTGAGCACAATCTTCGTTTGGTCGCACATATTATTAAAAAGTATTACAGCAGTTCTGCAGATCAAGATGATCTGATTTCCATTGGTACGATCGGCCTCATTAAAGCGATCAACACTTTTAAACCCGAAAAAGGAATTAAACTTTCAAGTTACGCCGCAAGATGTGTGGAAAATGAAATTTTAATGTATTTTCGTTCTCTTCGAAAAACTGCGCAGGATATCTCTATGAATGAGCCCATTGACAGTGACAAAGACGGCGGTCAACTGACTTTGTGCGATGTAATGGCTTCCGACCACAGTATTGCAGAAGATCTAGACGGAAAGATGCAATCTGAACAGCTCCACGCTTACATAAAGAAGACTTTAACTCCGCGGGAACAAACGATTGTCTGTCTGCGGTACGGCCTCCAAAATCACAAACCGCTGACACAGCGGGAAGTTGCCAAGAGACTGGGAATTTCAAGGAGCTATGTCAGCCGAATTGAGAAAAAAGCACTGGAAAAGCTAAAAGCTCGATTCGAAGAAGTTGGAATCAAAAACTAAAACGGTCTGTTGACCCGGCAATTTTAAGCGGGTCAACAGACCGTTTCTCGTTTTAATATTCTCCATTTTCCGAAAGATACTGTTCCATCTTTTTTAGGCGTTCTTCATTTTGCTTTTTGTTGCGTGCACTAAGAAGCCCTACTAATATTTCGATATTCATTTCAAGACTGGCATAAGAATTATAAAAAGAAAAATTTTCGGTACTGCTGACCAATGTGACCGCCGCTCCCTGTGCAATCGGAGAAACGTAGCTGTCTGTCATTGCGATCACTTTCGCATGTGCTTCCTTCGCCATTTTCACTGCAAAAACAGTCGGGCTGGAATATCTTTCAAAAGCGATTGCCACAAGCACATCCTTCTCATTCAAATCCGACAAAGTATCCACCATTGGCAAAGCTCCATTGACAACTTGAACATGGGGACGAATACAAGAAAGCATCACTCCAAATGACTGCGCAAATCCAGCTACACAACGATGCCCCACTACAAAAATCCGTTTCGCATTGAAAAGGAGGTTCGCTCCCTCTATCAACCGACTGGTTTCGATCTGCTGATCTCTTTGTATATTTGCAATCACATTCTGTCGAATTGCAGCAATTCTCTGCTCATCCGTCAAATTTTCATACTGTCCAATTTTTTCATAGGGAATCTTTACTCCCGCACGATTTTTACATAGTTCCTCCTGCATCACACGTTTCAGCTGAGAGAAACTCTCAAATCCGAGCTTTGCAGAAAGCCGTACCACACAGCTCGGACTGACTTTAAGCTTCTGCGCAATTTCTCCGGAAGTTTCAAAGCAGCAATAAGTTTCTTTGTTTTGAAGCAGATAGTCCAAAACTTTTTTATCCTTTGCTGTGAGCTTTGCTTTTAATGCTCTTTCTTCTATTAAGTCCAGCATACAGAAAGCACATCCTTCTCCTTTTTAAATTCTATTTTATCCCTTTTAGAAGCACTGTCAATAAAAATTTGATTATATTCATTCAAATTATATTGTTTTTGATTGAAAAAAATCTATTGATCAGTCATAATATATTCTATTATAGATTGATTAATTTGGAGAGAAGAAATAATATGACTCGTGATATGACCACTGGAAGTATTCCAAAGCACATGCTCGTCTATGCGGTTCCGCTGCTGTTCGGGAATATTTTTCAGCAGCTTTACCATACCGTAGATTCTGTTGTGGTTGGAAAATACAACGGCAAAGAATCGTTGGCTGCGATCGGCGCAGCAGGTCCTATCATGAATATTCTTCTTTTTATCATCGTCGGGCTTTCGATGGGTGCTTCTATTCTGATGGCGGAACAGTTTGGTGCAAAAGATTATCCGCGGCTTCGTCGGGAACTTTCCACTTCGCT
>DHOF01000135.1:8015-9809 GCA_002411615.1 Ruminococcaceae bacterium UBA5397 | reverse complement strand
TTTTCTCATATGGACCAATACCCCTTCTGATATTTTAGAGGAAAGCACCCGTTATCTGCGGATTGTCTCTGCAGGCATGCTGTTTTCCTGCATTTATAACGTTTTCGCTGCGGCGCTCCGCTCCGTAGGAGACTCCCGTACTCCGCTGTTTGTATTAATTATGACCTCTCTCTTAAATATTGCTTTAGATGTTTGGTTTGTCGGCTATCTTGGATCTGGTCTGGAAGGAGCTGCGTGGGCCACTATATTCTCTCAGGCAATCTCTTCCATCGTACTGACACTCTATGTTCATCTCAAAGTACCGCTGCTCCGGCTCTCAAAGGAGACTCTCAAAATAGATTTCTCTCTGCTGAAAACGACTACCAGTTATGGTACCACCTCTGCGGTACAGCAAACGGTTGTTTATCTTGGCCGAGTTTTAGTGCAGTCGGCTGTCAATTCTCTCGGTGTTGATTCCATGGCCGCTTTTAATGCTGCTTTCAATTTGGATAGTTTCGCAATCTCTCCCGGCGATGCATTGGCAGCTTCTGTTACAACGATTGTCGCACAGAATCGCGGGGCAAAAAAGTACGAGCGAGTCCCAAAAGGATTCCATAGTGGATTAATAATCGGTATCTTCTATACCTTGTTTATCGCTGCTGTTGTCTACTGTTTTCCAGAAGTTTTAATGGGACTTTTCCTAAACGGCGGAGATATCAATATTATTCAAATGGGCGCTAGTTATCTGCGGTCAATGGCGGTTTTTTATCTTGCAACCGCTTTTACACAAACCATGCAGGGCTTGTTCCGTGGATTGGGACATCTAAATGTAACGTTGTTAGGCTCCTTAATTCAGATCGGAATTCGCGTTTTAATTACTTATCTGATGATTTACACACTCGGAATTAATGCCGTCGCCATCGGCACCGGCATCGGTTGGCTCTGCATGATTGTTTACGAAACAATTGTCTGGGTCCGCTATAAACGCCATGAACTTTTCCCCCAGGAAAATTCCGAAGAGCATGAAGAAGAATCCGAAGAAAAATTTAAAGCACAATAAAGCATAATAATAAAAGTAAAAAAAGCAAAGCATATAAACGAAGACCCAAAAACTTCTTTTATGTGTTTTGCTTTTTGTTGTTGTAAAATGCAAATTTTTCTGCTGTTTTGTTACTTTATACCAGCCTCCCAAAGCAATACATATTTTAAAATTCGTGAGCCACCCTAAAAAAGGAGGCGGTTCATGATGAAAGAAAATATTTTGCTCTTCTGCACGGGGAGCACACTTTATCCCGCTCTAGAGATGCTCTATCGCGGTCACAGCGATTTTTCGATGGGAGTTGCAGGAGGGGTCTGCATGTGTCTCATCAATCGGGTATGTAATCAGGATCTTGGGAAAAAACCGCTTGTGATCCGCTGCTGTGCAGGCAGTGCAACTATTACTACGGTAGAGTTTTTTACCGGACTCATTGTGAATATTGGCCTGGGCCGCTCCGTTTGGGATTATTCCAGTCTTCCTCTCAATTTTCTCGGACAAATTTGCCCTCTCTATTCTGGACTTTGGGCTCTGCTTTCTTTGCCTGCCATGGGAATCTGTGACGGCATTTTTCGCCTTCTTTCCAAGATACATCTTCCCTCCAAATAAGGCTTGTAATTTTTTTTAAAATAAGGTATAATAAATTTCCAAATCATATATCATATCAATCTGGCAGCAAGGCAGAAAACCGTGCGCTGGGATATGCAGACGGGCGGGCCCTGTACGACGCAGCGCCGCGAACCATGTCAGGCGGGGAACCGAGCAGCATTAAGCGGAGT
>DHOF01000135.1:0-7805 GCA_002411615.1 Ruminococcaceae bacterium UBA5397 | reverse complement strand
GAAAGTCTGTCCGTCTGTATATCCAAGTTCATGGACCGCAGAGTTTCTGCGGCTGCCTTGCTTTTTGATTTTAGGGCCTTAACAAAGGAGGGATATTCTGTGTATCAGGTGCTGTACCGTAAATGGAGACCGCGTGTCTTTTCAGATGTAGTCGGCCAACCCCAAGTAACGGAAACACTTAAAAACGAGCTTAAAACCGGCAGGATTTCCCACGCCTACCTCTTTACCGGTTCCCGCGGTACCGGTAAAACCACCTGTGCAAAAATTTTAGCAAAAGCAGTCAACTGCCTTAATCTAAAAGATGGAGATCCCTGCGGTGAATGCGAAATCTGCCGGGGAATCTCAGACGGAACCGTAATGGATATTGTGGAAATCGATGCTGCCAGCAATAACGGTGTCGACAATATCCGGGCTCTGCGGGAAGAAGCAAATTTTACCCCCGCCGCCGCCAAATATCGCGTTTATATTATTGACGAAGTTCATATGCTTTCTGTAGGCGCTTTTAACGCTCTATTAAAGACGTTGGAAGAGCCTCCCGCCCATGTGATTTTTATTTTAGCAACAACAGAAGTGCATAAACTCCCGGCAACGATTCTTTCCCGCTGTCAGCGGTTTGATTTTCGCCGCATTCCGGCGGAAGATATTTCCAAACGGCTTCAGTATGTAACCGAGCAGGAAGGCGGATCTCTCGATCCGGAAGCCGGTATGCTTTTGGCAAGACTTGCAGACGGAGCTCTGCGCGATGCGCTTTCCCTTCTCGATCAGTGCCTCGGAAGAAGCCGTGAAATTACCGTACAAGTTGTCAATGAAACAGCCGGACTTGCCGGAAGAGAGCATCTCTTCGCGCTTGCGGATGCAGTTCAAAATGGAGACAGTAGCAGTGCGCTACAGACGATTGACGAACTTTACCGCGGCGGCAAGGATATGGCACGGCTCTGTGAAGAATTCTCCTCTCATCTGCGCGGCATGATGTTGATTAAAACGATGAAAAATGCGCGCTCGATCCTGGCGGTCACAGAAGAAGAATGGAACGCGATGCAAGAGCAGGCGCTAAAGATGCCTCTCCCTACCCTGCTGCACGGGTTAAACGTTCTTCAGGAAACTCTTGATAAAATGTACCGCGGCGGAGATCGCCGCATTGAGATGGAAATGGCCATGGTTCGGCTAACTTCTCCAGAGCTGGATGACAGCAAATCATCCATTCTGCGGCGGCTTGATCATCTGGAAAAAGGAACACCCCGCAGAAAAGCAGTGGAAAATACGCAGCCAGCTGCTGATTCTACTTTGCCAATCTCACAGCAGGCATCTAACGAAGCAGAAAAAGAGCCTATCTCTGCTCCTGCTGTTTCCTCTCCCTCAATTCCTGAAGTTTCAGGCGCTTCTTCCTCTGTCACGGAAAAGCCACAAAAGCAGGAAATTCCCACAGCGGTTAAAACGCCGGAAAAAGATTCCGAAGGGCTTTTCAAAAATGTACAGCCGTTTTCAGAATGGCCGGAAGTATTGGAAGCCCTTAAAACGTATTCCCGCACAATTGCCGCTGCTTTTAACGGTTCCACTGCTTACTTAAGCGGTGGCTATGTTTTGATCGATGCCAAAAATGAAATGGCTTTTAAGCTGCTTCGGGAATCCAGTCAGCGGGATCATATGCGGGAAGCGATTCAGAATATTACCGGAAAAGTTTACCGGTTGGGCCCTTATCGGCCCGAAGGCGGCACTGAAAAAGCCAAATCCGAAGACCCCTTAATTGCTTTGGCTCAAAAAGCACAAAATGCAGGAATTCAGGTTACCGAAAAGTAAAAAATCGAATTACATAAACGGAGGTTTTTACCTATGAAAGCAAGATTACCGGAAGGTTATGGAAAAGGCGCAGGCAATCTGCAGCAAATCGCACGTCAGGCCCAAAAACTGCAGGAACAGATGGACGAATTAACTACAGAGCTTGAAGCAAAAGAATATTCAGCTACTGCTGGCGGAGATGCGGTTAAAGCAACTGCCACTGGAAAATTGGAAATCACCGGTCTGGAAATCAAGCCTGAAGTGATCGATCCGGAAGATGCCGAAATGTTGTCAGATCTCGTTACTGCCGCTGTAAATGAAGCGCTGCGTGCCGCTATAAAGGATAAAAATGAGCGAATGGAAGCACTTTCAGGCGGACTGAACGTTCCGGGGATGTTTTAAATGCCTTCCTATAATGTTGCGCCGCTTTCCCGACTGATCGAACAATTTGAACGTCTGCCGGGAATTGGACATAAAAGTGCCCAGCGGCTTGCATATCATGTATTGGGCATGAAAGAGGACGAAGCAAAAGCCTTTGCGAATGCCATTTTAGAAGCCCACGAAAAAATTCATTACTGCAAAATCTGCTGCAATCTAACCGATCAGGAACTTTGCCCTGTTTGTCGGGAAGAAGGGCGGGATCACTCCATCATCTGTGTTGTAGAGGACCCGCGGGATGTCATTGCATTGGAACGCACCCATGAATTTCGGGCAACCTACCATGTTCTGCACGGAGTGATCTCCCCTCTCTCCGGAGTCGGCCCCGAGCAGCTCTGTATTAAAGAGCTTTTAGCTCGTGTAAAAGATCCGCAGGTAAAAGAAGTGATTATGGCCACCAACCCCACCGTGGAAGGTGAAGCAACCGCGATGTATATTTCGCGGCTCTTAAAGCCCATGGGAATCAAGGTAACGAGGCTCGCCTATGGGATTCCGGTAGGCGGCGATCTTGAATACGCAGACGAAGTTACTCTTTCCCGCGCATTACAAGGCAGAAGCGAACTTTAATCTATCAAAAGGAGGTCTTTTCGTTGAGAAAGGAAGAAAATTTTAAAACAATCGCCCGAAACAAAAAGGCCTATCACGATTATTTCGTAGAAGAAAGCATGGAAACTGGAATCGAACTGCTTGGCACCGAAGTAAAATCCTTACGAAACGGGCAATGCAATTTAAAAGACGCATGGTGTTCTATTTCAGATGGAGAACTGCTTCTCAACGGGATGCATATCAGTCCTTATGAGCATGGCAATATTTTTAATCGCGACCCCATGCGGGTTCGCAAGCTTTTAATGCATAAAAAAGAAATTTTAAGACTTTTTGGTTTGATGAAACAACAAGGATACACTTTAATTCCTCTTTCTCTTTATTTTAAAGGAAGCCGTGTCAAAGTGCAGGTTGGACTCTGCCGCGGCAAAAAACTTTATGATAAACGGGAAGATCTTGCCAAAAAAGCCGCCAAGCGCGATATGGAACGCGCAATAAAATCTGATATTCGTTCATGAATTTTTCATGTAAAAATGAGAAATCTATGATATGATATTCTTAGTCTTGATCATCTATCAAGACTCCTCATGGGGGCGTAAAGGTTTCGACGGGGATTGTGAACCACAGTAAGCGAGCAGCGAGGCGGGACCGCTTTAAAATCAGCACTTTAAAATTTAGTTGAGAAATCTTCTAATAACAACAACTATGGCTATGCCATGGCTGTTGCAGCTTAATTAATATAAGCTGCTGTCCTCTCTGAAAATACCGCGGTTCAGAATTGGGCATCATTTAGCGGTGAACGTGAATCGGGTAATGCCTTTTATCCGGTCATGAAGTAAAGGCTACCAAAGTTTTGAGCCTGCCGTCCGGCGCAAGACTGAGGGAATTTTAAAAGAATGGATACGCTCGTAGAAAGCTCTGGGGAACGATTTTCGGACAGGGGTCCGACTCCCCTCGCCTCCACCATAATAAAATAGCATAGATTCCTTGTTCAGGAATCTATGCTATTTTTTATGGATGCGGTATCTGTAAATTGTGCAAGCAGGAAAATTGCTTTGAACTTGCCTCCCAGATGTGTAAATTCGACTACGTCATGGCAGAAGCAATGGGTGCAGAATTAACCCGGACAAAAACAATTGCCGATGGCAATCAATTATGCGATTTTTTTTACAGAAAAAAACAATAATGCTGCAACAATTTACGCTCAAGAATGTTTCATTTACTAAGTCATAGTAACAACACCAACATACCGTTTACGAAATAAACGTGTTCGGATTTCGTGCGTTCACCTCCACCAATTAAAATCTCCGAAGTTCACATTTTATGTGGACTTCGGAGATTCTTTACGTTTATATCTATTTTTGAGCCTTTTCAAATTCGTTAATGAATTTCGGATAATTTGATATTATTTACTTGCAGTGTCCCTGATACCACTGCATTCTGCAATGCATTATATACTGCGTTGATCAGTCCGGCTGATGAAAAAGTCGCACCGGAAACAGCATCCACTTGTAATGACTGCTGCCCTATAATTTTTTCAAGCAAGCTTTTTGCCTGGTCAAAATATCGATCCGTATCACTTTTGCTAACCACATCAATCGCTGTGACCTGCCCATTTTTCACGGTGACAGAAACAGTGATTGTTCCTTTATATCCGTCTGCAGTTCCTTGATAAACACCATCTTTTAACTGCGCCCCTGAAAATGTAATAATATTTGCACTCGTATCACTCGATGTTATTTTAGCTTGTCCGCTAGTTTGTTCGCTATTATTGCTCTCACTGCTCAACTGTGTGACTGCTGCTGCATGTTGGTTGCTTTGGAATAAACGTTTGGGAAGTCGAATTCCAACATCATATACATGTAATACAAGAAACACAATCATTACGGCTGTGGCTATTCTATGAGCGATCATCCATTTGCGTTTCATTTTTTTGCGCAGCAAATAGGTTAAGGCCAAAATAAGAGCAAGAACATAGCATGCCGTTCCCCAGTTAAATGTAAACAAAACCGGAGCCGGCTCAAAATCTGCCAATGTAGCGAAGGCGGGATTCCCTGCGAGAATCCCATGAATTCCTCCTATGATGATCAGCAAAGTCCCAAACGGGATATGAACTTTATGGAAAAAAACGTTCAACTTTTTATTCCCGCTAATGCGCGCAATATATCTTAAGACAGTCATAACAGTGAGGATTACAGCAACCCATGCAAGAATCAAGCTAATAGTCATTGTATTATTCTCCTAGTTTATTTTACAATTTTCTTTTTATTTTGTAATAATATCACAATTAAGTATAAAAATCAACTGGATTTTTGTTTGTGTTTTTTATGTTTCATTTTTTACTGCCAAAAACAGAAATCCGTGCTGACAAAAAATCAGCACGGATTTCTATTCATGTTTTTTATTTTCTAACAATGATCCAACCAACATTTTAACCGTTCAACGATTCAAAAGCCAGATTCCGGCGCTCAAGTAAGCTGCAAAAGTAATCCAAATAAAGTATGGAATCTGCATCTGCGCTGCAAGTTTATTGATTTTACGAAATGCCATCAGCATGAATAATACCGACACCCAAAGTAAAAGGATCCAGATAAATGCAAACAGAAAATTCTGCAGATTAAAAAAGATAATTGTCCAAAAGAAATTAATTGCCAACTGTATTCCGTAAATCCAGAGAGCCTGGCACTTTTCATCAGAATCAGCAGCATATATCAGGTAAGCCGAAATGCCCATCAAAATATATAACACCGTCCATACAATCGGAAAAAGTGCGGCCGAAGGCGCAAGCGGAGGCTTTTTAATGTTTTGAAAAATAAAAGTATTGCCCTGGGTCAAAAGGCCCGAAACAGCCCCTGTTCCAATGCTAATCAGCAAACTGATGATTAAAGGCTTCCAACGAATATAAAGCGTTTTTGATTTCATAAAAGTCCCCTCCCAACATCAAGAATATATGCAATTTGTTTCTAAAATATTATTTAAAGAGAGACAGAGTTTTATTTACTCTGTCTCTCTTTAACATTTAACGCTTCGTATTTGGCCCAAGAGCCACCTTTTTGGTATTGTGTTCTTCATTCTGATTTTTAACATGAGTCGACCGATTTGGGTTTTCTGTACTTTCTGCATTGCTCTTTAAATCATCTGTTTTATTTTTTCCTTTTTCCATAAGGGTTCACCTCTTTATCGTAATTAGTATAACCAAAAGCTCTATTTTTTACGAAAAAGGATAAATGGGAATTTCTGCAAAAATAATTGCTGATAAAAACAGCAACACCGATCAGAATAAACAGCTTTGATTTTTAACCAACTTTTCTATTGGAAATTTTACGCACAATAATACAAAGAAGCATGGTCACTAGCATATCCGGCAAAGTACATCCAACTGGAATATCAACCGTCATAAGGAATCGATAAAAAATGAATCCAACAACCCATATGATCCCATTGACCGTATCCAGTCTGCTTTCTCCACAATCCCGCTTTAGTATAAAGTAATCCGCAATCTGTACGGCAATCATCGGAACAAATACGGACCCAATCAGATAAAGAAAATCGGTAATATTGTCCATTGGAAATAAAATTGCACAAATAGTTCCAATCACTGCGACGACCATGGCGGCATACTTTCCGTTCATTTTTTTTGACAATGTTTCCGCAGATATCCCTGCACTCCACGCATCCAAAAAAGTAGTCGTCACGGTAGATAGAATTAAAATAAACAGTGCGGCAATTCCAAGCCCTGCTTTCACCATGATAGACGCAATATCTGACTTACCGGTAAAAATTGCTGCCCCCATTCCGATAATATACATCCAGCAGCTTACAAAAGCATAAGTAAGCGTACTCACCAAAGTTGCCGAAAAGGGCTTTTCGGCTTCGCGCGTATAATCTGAAATCAGTGGAAACCATGAAATAGGCATTGCTACAGCAAGCTCAACCGCTGCCCCAAATGTAATTGTTTCTGTTGATTCTGCCGACGGAAACTGACTCTGAAAAATGACGAAGCACAAAACGATCGTTAAGATAAAGAGTGCTGCCATCGCAATTTTGTTGATCCAACCAAGATTTTCAACTCCAACGGCGATCCACACAAGAATCAGCCCGCCGATCACGACGCACCATACCCATGCTCCGGAATCAACAACTCCATTTGCCGCCAGGGCACCATCATAGATCATAATCGCTGTCCAGCCGACCAACTGCAGAATATTTAAAACTGCAAAAAACAAGCCGCCGATTTTTCCAAAGCTCAGCCCGACGGTTCCCATTGCGCTTCGTTTGCTTCGTCCGCCAATCAATCCTGCAAAAAACAGCATACTGCAGCCGATCACATGGCCGATGATAATCGCAAGCAGTCCTTTTAAAAAGCCCAGCGGTGCAAAATAAGTACCAGTCAAAATCTCTGCGATGGAAACCCCGGCGCCAAACCAAATTAAACCATTTTGAAAAGTCGAAGTTTTCTTCATCAGGCTTTCTCCTCCCGGTAGGCAGACTGTAGGTCGAAAGCATGATCCATTGGGCCGCTTCCCTTTCCAAGATTCAGCATTGCACTAAGCGCGCCGGAAAGATAGGCTTTCGCCTTGCTGACCGATTGATTCAAATCGTAACCTTTTGCGAGGTTGGATGCAATCGCACTCGAGAGTGTACAGCCTGTTCCGTGGGTGTTCGGATTATTGATCCGTTTCCCCTCAAACCACTGATATTCGCCGTTTCGATACAAAAGATCATTTGCATCATTTAATCGATGTCCGCCTTTGCACAACACAGCGCATGAATAAGTTTCACTGATCATTTTTGCAGCCGTTATCATCTCCTGCGGAGAGGAAATCTTTTGTCCTGACAGAGTTTCCGCTTCCGGAATATTTGGAGTTAATACGGTTGCAAGCGGAAGAAGCTTTGTTTTCAAAGTCGCCACTGCATCATCCGAAATCAGTTTTGAACCGCTCGTAGATACCATAACAGGGTCAACCACAATTTTCTGAGCTTTATAAAACTGCAGCCGCTCTGCGATCACTTCGATCAGATCAGAAGAAGATACCATCCCGATTTTT
>DHOF01000061.1:472-8711 GCA_002411615.1 Ruminococcaceae bacterium UBA5397 | reverse complement strand
CCCCTTCCGCGAGAAGCCGACATTGGTCTTGTAGATCCCATGGACGATAATTTTTCTGCCTTTGTCTTTAAAATTCAGGCAAACATGAATAAAGCACACCGAGACCGTATTGCATTTATGCGAATTTGTTCCGGAGAATTTGACCGTGGTATGGAAGTTTATCATGTACAGGGAGACCGCAAGATGAAACTGATGGCTCCCCAGCAGCTGATGGCAGAACAAAGAGAAGTGATCGATCACGCCTATGCCGGCGATATTATCGGCGTTTTTGATCCGGGCGTCTTTTCAATCGGCGATACACTCTGCACGTCCGCTAAAAAATTACGTTTTGGCGGGATTCCAACCTTTGCACCCGAACATTTTGCCAGAGTTTCTCCCAAAGATACCATGAAGCGCAAACAATTTGTAAAAGGAATCTCTCAGATTGCGCAGGAAGGCGCTATCCAGGTTTTTCAGGAACTAAACGGCAGCATGGAGGAAGTCATCGTCGGCGTAGTAGGCGTTTTGCAGTTCGATGTATTAGAGTATCGTCTGGAAAACGAATATAATGTAGATATCTATATGGAAAACCTATCCTATGAATATATTCGTTGGATTGACGATGATGAGTTAGATCCAAAAACGCTGGATCTCACCAGTGACACCAGAAGAATTCAGGACCTAAAAGGACATCATCTGCTTTTGTTTTCCAGTGAATGGAATATTCGTTGGGCAACCGAGCACAACAAAGGACTTGCCATCAGCGAATTTGGAAAAGCTTGATTTTGGGGAAGAGCAGCTTATTCCTTTTTTTTAAAAGAACGGCTGCTCTTTTTTGATTTAAAAAGCCACATTACACAAAATATTTAAAAGTTTTTGAATTTTTGCTCTGCTATTCCGTTTTCATTAAAAATCTGATAGGATAAAGGTGTTCTAAAATGAAATAGATTAAATGGCTGGAGGAAAATGAAATGATGATTTTAAAACCGGACAATGCAGGCTGTTATGCAACAGAGGAACAAGACCTGCTGCAAGGCTCTCATATCGGTCCCGCCTATGATCACTCCAAAGAATATCCTCATTCCATCGGCGATATTGAAAGGTATGACCGAATCTGCCCCGAATTAAGTTCTCCTCGGTTTTCCTAAAATAAAAAGCATATAAAAAAGCGTTCATTCTGATTTAGAATGAACGCTTTTTTATGGCATCTCTGCCACCCGCACTTATCCTATCTTCCCAACAAAATAAGATAAACCGCTCCCGTCACACGAAGGTGACAGTATATAAAGGCGAAGATTTTTTCTGCTTAACATGCAGATTGTCGCCGAAAAAACTTATGAATGACTTTTATCAGCACTTTCCAATGTAAGATGAACGCCGCGAGATTCCACCGGTGTAGAAAAAACGATCTGTGTAGAAGTGGAACCGAATTTCTGCAGCTGACCAATAAAAGTATCCAGTTCCGAGGTGCTCGGATATGCCACTTTAATCAGCATAGAATAATCTCCCGTTACACAATCGCACTCAAGCACATTTGGACATGCGCTAATAAAAGGATAAAATTCCGGCTTTTGTGAAGGGCTCATTTCCAAATTAATATAGGCTTTGATATGATAGCCTAGTTTAATGGGATCAACAACCGCTCGATATCCTTTTATGATCCCTTGCTTTTCCAATTTTTCAATTCTTGCCGAAATTGCAGGAGCAGAAAGAAATACTTTTTTTGTCAAAGACTTTACCGGCATTCGTGCATCCTCCTGCAAAGATTCCAACAAAGTAACATCGATCTTATCCAAATTCATCATCTCAATTCCATGAAAACTTATTTCCCGCAATAGAAAAGGACACGTGCCCCTTGTGGCACGCGTCCTTGCGTGATACTTATATTATGTAACAACTTTCTTTAAAAAGCAAGTCTTTTTTGAAATTTTTCTTTATTTTGTTTCATAAAAAATAAATTTTTGGTTTGTCAGCAAAACTTCTCTTTTAAAAATCCTGCATTTTCTTGCGTATTACACACCAGTTCCAACTTTTTCTTTCTAGGCATTCGCTTAATTTCACACTCACGCTGCATCGCTTCCCGACGACTTAAAAAGCATTCCTGATAAACAAGTTTTACCGGCCTACGAGCCCGCGTATATTTGGCTCCTTTTCCGTCCTGGTGCGTTTTTACACGAGCTGATAAATGATTCGTCCACCCAGTATAAAGGGTGCCGTCTGAGCAGAGAAGAATATAAGTCCAATTCTTTTCTTCCACGAATTTTCCTTCTTTTTTCTAAATATCGGCCTTGATAATTTGATTTTTTCGAATTTTTTTCATTCAATTTTATAGAAGTCCTGATTTTTTAATTTGATCCGTTTTGAATTTTATTTTTTAAATCCGTCAGTTTCTATTTTACCTTGTTTTATTATAAAAGATTTTCGGAATAAAGTCAAAAAAGCCGGTGTCCTCTTTGCGAGAAACACCGACTTAAAGGTAAAAAGAAGAAAAAGGGACTTTTTCAAGCTTTACAAATTCTGATCATCAAAGCGATGGCATGCGACCCAATGATTCGGCTGTACCATTCGAAGTTCCGGCGTAACCGAATCACACCCGTCTACCTTTTCAAAGCAGCGGCTGCAAAAACGGCAGCCTGCCGGCGGATCGATCGGACTCGGAACATCTCCTTGTAAAATAATACGCTTCCGGCGTGTTTCCGGATTCACCGAAGGAATCGCAGAAAGCAGCGCCTTTGTATAGGGATTGAGCGGGTTTGCATACAATTCATGTTTTGGCGCTATTTCCATCAATTTTCCAAGATACATAACGCCGACCCGATCACTGATATGTTTCACAACATTTAATCCATGGGCTATAAACAGATAGGTCAGCCCAAACTCATCTTTCAGGTCATCCAAAAGATTTAAGACCTGTGCCTGAATAGACACATCCAAAGCAGAAACAGGCTCATCACAAACGATCAATTTCGGCTGAACTGCCAAGGCACGGGCAATTCCGACACGCTGCCGCTGACCACCTGAAAATTCATGCGGATAGCGGTTGCGCATATGATTTGCCAATCCCACACAGTTGAGCAGATAGGTCACTCTGTTCTCCACTTCATTATCCGGAAGCAAATGATTAATTCGAATTGGCTCCGCAATAATATCTCCTACTGTCATACGAGGGTTCAGAGAAGCATACGGGTCCTGAAAAATCAACTGAATATCTTTACAGTATTCCCGGCGCTCCTTCGGTTTCATTGCGGTCAATTCTTTTCCCTCAAAGAAAATCTTTCCTTCGGAAGGCGTGTAAAGATTTACCAACATTTTACCAATTGTCGTCTTTCCGCAGCCGGACTCTCCTACCAAACCGAAGGCTTCCCCTTTATGGATCTGGAAAGAAACATCGTCAACTGCTTTCAGCACTGAAGTAGGACGTCCAAAGAAATTGGTATCGACAACAAACCGCTTATAAAGATGCTGTACATCAATCAAGACTTCATCTGTCATGCCTGCACCTCCTCTTTCTGATCATACAGGAAACAGCGCACCTTACGCCCATTTATTTCCTGAAGATCCGGCATTTCTTTCCGGCAGCGCTCCATACAGCGATCACAGCGGTCACTGAATGGGCATCCGGGAGGCATATGCAGCGGATTCGGAACCATTCCTTTGATCATATAAAGGGGCTCTTTGCTCTCGTCTTCCAATTTTGGAATCGATTTGAGCAGTCCGAGCGTATATGGATGCAGAGGTTTTTGGAACAATTCTTTTACATCGGCTTCTTCTACAACTTGACCGCAGTACATGACAAGCACACGATCAGCAGTCTCAGCAACCACACCAAGGTCATGCGTAATCAAGAGCACCGCCATATGGAATTTATCCCGCATCTGCTTGAGCAGATCCAGAATCTGTGCCTGAATGGTCACATCCAAAGCCGTTGTCGGTTCATCAGCAATCAGCAGTTCCGGATCACAGGAAATCGCCATTGCGATCATCACTCTCTGACGCATACCACCGCTCATCTGGTGCGGATAATCATTAAAGCGGTCTGCCGGACTTGGGATTCCTACAATCTCCAGCATCTTAATCGCACGTTTTTTTGCCTCTTCTTTGGAGATTTTCATATGCGTCAAAATGCTCTCCGTAATCTGATCGCCTACTCGGTACACCGGATTCAAGCTAGTCATCGGCTCCTGAAAAATCATGCTGATTTTATCTCCGCGGATTTTCTGCATCTCTTTTTGAGAAAGCTTCAAAAGATCTTGTCCGTTATAAATAATTTCACCGGCAGCAATTTCGCCAGGGCTTCTAATCAATCCCATAATTGACAAAGAGGAAACGCTCTTTCCGGAGCCGGATTCTCCAACGATGGCAAGAATTTCTCCCTGATCCACCTGATAACTTATGTTATTGACCGCTTTGACCGTGCCGCGTTTCATATGAAATTCCGTCACTAAGTTTTTTACTTCTAGCAGCATTGTCACGCCTCAATTCTTTCTGGATTTCGGATCAAGCGCATCCCTAAGGCCATCTCCAAGCAGGTTGAATGCAAGCACGGTAATCGTGATCGCAAGCCCTGGAAAGATCAGCATATAAGGGAATTGGAGGATCATTCCGCGAGCTCTTCCCAGCATATCGCCCCATTCTGCCAAAGGCGGCTGTACGCCTAAGCCTAAGAAGCCCAAGGCGGCTGTATCCAGCACTGCGGAAGAAATACCCAAAGTTGCACGGACGACAATGGAAGAAGTCACGTTCGGTAAGATATGACGGAAAATAATCCGTCCATCCTTATCACCGATTACGCGAGCCGCCTGCACATAATCATTTTCTTTTACGGAAAGAATCTGGCTGCGGACAATTCGCGCATATTCCGGAATGGAAACTAGCCCGATTGCAATAACAGCCTTGTCAATTCCTTTTCCTAAAGCAGCCATAAATGCGATTGCCAGCAGGATAGAGGGAATGCTCAGCATAATATCCATAAAGCGCATGATAACCGCATCAATTTTTCCGCCGCGGTAACCGGCGATTGCACCCAGTACAACACCGATCACTAAGCTGATCGTAACAGCTGCCAAGCCAACAGAAAGACTAATCTGCGTACCCACAAGGATACGCGCAAAAATATCGCGTCCATTCTGATCTGTTCCGCAGATATGTGCCGGACTTGGCCATAGTTTTGCCTGCGAAAGGTCCTGATCATAAGGATCATACGGTAAGATTTTAGGGAAAATCGCTGTCGTTACCGCAATCAGTACCAAGGCAGCAATTACAAAAAGGCTGATCATTGCTGCGCGGTTCTCTTTCAGAGAATCCCACATACTACGCCACAAGGATTCTGGCTTTTCAAGAATCTGGGCAGAAGCGGCCGCTTCAGAAGTTCGTCGTTTTTTCATCGCGGTCAACCTTCTTTCTTTGCGTACTTGATGCGCGGATCCAGGAATGCATAGATGATATCAACCACCAAATTCAGTAAAACAAAGATCACTGCTATCAGCAGAACGACCCCCTGGACAACTGGGAAGTCGGATTTTAAAATACATTCGACCGTATATTTTCCAATACCAGGCCATGCAAAAACCGTCTCTGTCAGAACAGCTCCGCCGAGGAGGCTGCCAAACTGCAGTCCGATTACTGTCGTAACCGGGATCATCGCATTGCGCAGCGCATGATGCTGCACCACGCGTCCTCTTGTGAGTCCTTTTGCTTCGGCAGTACGTATGTAATCTTGGTCCAATGTTTCCAACATACTGGAACGAGTCATACGAGTAATAATTGCCATCGAGTAAAGGCTCAACGCAACTGTCGGCAAAATCAAGTGCTGCAAGGCGTTGCCAAAGGCTTCAAAGTCGCCGGAAAACAAGGTATCAATCAGATAAAGTCCTGTTCCTCCAACCGGCTGAAGCATTGGGTCAATTCGTCCGCTGCTCGGCAAAAGATGCCATGTACCGGAAAAAAGGATAATCATCAACATGCCGGACCAAAAGATCGGCATAGAGACACCAATCAGTGCCAAAATCATACTGGCATGATCTGCAAGTGAATTTTTCTTAACGCTGCTGATCACTCCGAGCAGGATTCCAAAAATAGAAGCAAGAATAATTGCACAAATTGCCAGCTCAACCGTTGCAGGAAAACGAGAAGCAATTTCCTGTGTTACAGGAGAATGTGTATAATAGGAGGTTCCTAAATCTCCATGAAGCGCATCGATAAGAAAATTCCAGTATTGAAGCCAAATGGGATTATTCAAACCATTTTCCTGGCGCCATGCCTGCATCGCATCCGGAGTTGCATGCTGCCCAAGCACAACACCCGCTGGATCCGGTGAAAAGACACGCATAATTAGAAAAACGATAATGGAAACACCCAAAAGGACCGGAATCAGCTGCAAAATGCGTTTTACAGTATACTTAAACAAGCTGTATACGTCCTTTCCTTCTTTTTCCAAATAGTAACCAATATAAACGCATTGCCGGAAGCTATCACTGCCGACAGCTTCCGGCAAGCACTGCGTTTATAAAATGCAGTCGACTCTACTTATTTCGTTTTGGTAACCCCAGCAAATGGAGTGATACCGGTCTGATGATAGTAGAAGCCCTGAACCTTTGGATTGTATCCACACAGATTCTTGGAGTGTGAAATCAAAAGCCAGACATTTTGATCTGCAACCATTTGCTCACACTGCTTATAAACTGCGTCACGATCGGCACCGTCTTTTGTAGCAATGCCCTTTTGAATCAATGCTCTATAAGTAGGATCGTCGTAACGAGCAATATTCATGGAAACGGTCTTATCGGCGAGCAGGTTCATAAAGTTATCCGGGTCACCATTATCACCGGTCCAGCCATAGAATGCAACATCGTAGGATTCTGTCTCGATCTTCTGCTTATAAGTAGTCCAGTCATAAGCATCGATCTCGCAGTCAACGCCGACCTTATCCAGATATCCCTTAATGGTTTCTGCCAGCTGCTGGCCACCCTTTGTGTTGTACGGACGAGGGTTTGTATAGGTAAGCATCTTAATCTTAGTAACACCGGCTGCAGCTAAATCTGCTTTTGCTTTTTCCGGATCATACTGAGTCTGCTGAATATCGGTATCATACGGTGCCATAAAAGTAGGCATTACGGAATTTGCAACAGAAGCATAATCTCCATAAAGTGCTTTCACAAGTTCCGGAACATTAATTGCTTCATTGACAGCTTTACGAGCAGCTGCATTCTTGAAGGTATCGCTCTTTGTGTTGTATGCCATGTAGTTGATGGTCATGCCGTCTTCATTAAAGATCTTGTTGCCGGCATCCTGAATGGTCGGTACTACCGTATCATCAATTCCGTCGATTACATCAACTTCGCCATTATTGAGAGCCGTTACACGAGCAGCATTTTCAGCAATAAAGCGGAAAACAATGTTCTCAGTCTTTGCTGCGTTGTCCTTATCCCAATAATTGTCGTTCTTCTTCAAAACAACACTCTGTCCTTTGTTCCAAGAAACAAAGGTGTAAGGGCCGGTGCCGCAGGGAGCTTCGTTCAAATTGCCCTTGTTCTTATCAAGAGCAGTGGGGCTGACGATTGGAGCTGCCATGCACATTGCCATGTTTTTAAGGAATGCAGTATTAGCAGAACGCAGATCGATTTCGACTGTGTTGGTATCGACTACCTTGACTGCTTTTACGCCGGTATTATCTGCCTCAGTTCCATAAACAAAGGAAGCATAAGGCATATCGGAACTGCGGTTCGGCTCCAGCTGACGGTCAATGCTCTTTTTAACAGCGTCTGCGTTAAAATCGGTACCATCCTGGAACTTGACACCCTCCTGAAGATGGAAGGTATAAGTAAGCCCGTCATCGCTGATCTCCCAGCTCTTTGCAAGGCAGGGCTCTACTTCGGTGGAATCCTTGTTGTACTTTAAAAGTCCCTCGTAAATGTTGCACATAATCTTAGCAGATTCACCGTCATCAACATAGGCCGGATCCAATCCACGAGGATCTGCGCCCTGCGCAAACGTAATGGTATCTGCCATCTGGCTTCCGGATGTAGTCCCGGAGGCGGTAGTACTGCCCGCGCGGCTGCTGCCGCAGCCAACCATACTTGCACCCACCATGGCTGTAGCCAGAGCCAGCGCAAGCAGCTTCTTGCTCTTCTTCATAAAACTACCCCTTTTCAATCTTCTGCAGTCTCCTGCACAATTTGCAAAAGCACGTTTTTATCATCTTCTTTAAAAAATAAAGTCAATGTACAAAAAAAGGCGCTCTCCCTCTTCTGGTCAAGCACCC
>DHOF01000061.1:0-283 GCA_002411615.1 Ruminococcaceae bacterium UBA5397 | reverse complement strand
TTGGCAAGTAAAAAAATGCAAAAAACTCTTCATTTTAAAGCTATCACCATATTTTTAGTGAATTTTTGTAATTTTGGCTTTTCAATCCTGCATTTTTGTAGAAAACGCTTTAAACTGCTAGAGCGAGGTGGCGTTTAATTTTCAAAATCCTGTAAAATGAAAACATCTCCATCAATGCGCAAAGCTTATCAGCCCCCGAAACGACGAAAGATTCACGATATTTTGGGACTTGACGCAAAGTAAGAGGCCACATATGCTTTAAAATAATATCCTCTTCCTTAGG
>DHOF01000080.1 GCA_002411615.1 Ruminococcaceae bacterium UBA5397 | reverse complement strand
GATACGGATTGCAAATCTTCCAACCTTTGAGGGAAAGTTTGCTTTACAGACCGGGCTATATGGGTTAAAATACCACAAAGCAAATCCAAGACTATTCAATCGGTTCCCCGCGATTGCCCAATCCGCGATATTATAATGGACGCCGGTTGGGCGCATATTATAAATATTTTGCAGATTCTGCGCTCCATAAAGAGTCTCGCGGACACAGACAAATTGTCCTTTTTCATAAACTACCGCCCGAATCGTATGTAAGCTTGCATATTCTCCATAGGTAACCTGTACCCGATTCATCACGATACAAGCAACCGCTTTCATCCCGATTTCTCCTTCACCGCCGGCTTCACATTCAATGATTCGTGCCAAAATTTCCCGATCGGAAAATGCCATTCACTTTTCCCCCTTTCAAAAAGTCCCTTTTATTCTTATGCGGATTCTTTCTCTCTCTATGCGTGTCCCAATAACATCCACTAATAAAAAGTCCCTTTACAGTCATTTTTATTACGCAAAAAAGCGGTGCAGTTTTAACTGCACCGCTTTTAATCGAAAAAAATCTTTTCGCAACCGGGTTCTATTCGTCTAAATTGTCAAGTACTACACAGCCTGCTTTCCTAGTCGCGTTTAAATCAATCACTCGCTGATTGCTGCTGCCGCGAAACTGAAGGGAAAGATCCATCTGCTCCTTAATAAAGGGCCCATCAATCAAATAATCTGAAAGGGCAAGCAGCTGATCCATCCAGTAATCTTTTTTTGCTAACAGCTCCTCATAGGTCCAGCCGGAAAAGACAGTCAGATCAAGGTGTGTCTCCTCTTTGATTTTCTTTGCCAAATAAGAGAGTGCCTGTGCCTGGCAAAATGGTTCCCCTCCGGAAAAAGTAACACCCCGCAGCAGCGGATTCTCCTTCATCTCCTGGAGAAATCTTTCAGGAGATTCCAGAATACCGCCCTCAAATGAATGAGTCTGTGGATTATGGCAGCCGGGACAGTGGTGAGGACATCCCTGCACAAAAATCACATAGCGAAATCCTCGCCCATCTACAATCGACTCCGGTTCTACACCGGCTAAGCGAATCAGATTACTTGAGTCCATGCTTTACCCGATCACGCTCTTCTGCAAGCTTTGCGTCGTTCCAACGGTCAAGCGTTCCTACAAGATATCCCGTAATCCTGCGAATCCGCTCAAATCCAACGCCCGCTCCTACTTCTTTCACTGCCTCTGTTTGTGTTGTTCCAGTCATGACAATCTCCTCCTTTAAAATATAAAAATTTAATTATTCCATTTATTAACATCCATCACAGCCGCAGCCCGGAATAATCGGCATATCCGGATATTTCTTGCGCAGCTCCTTAAGACGTTCCACACTGACCGGCTCTCCTTCACGGCGGCCGCAGCGCGGACAAACATTATCAATGACACCATTATACCCACAAATCGGGTCGCGGTCTACAGGGTGGTTAACGCTCCCATAACCGACTCCTGATTCCTTCATGCAGCGAATCACTGATTCAAAAGCATCTAGATTCTTGCAGGTATCCCCATCTAGTTCGACGTAAGAAATATGTCCCGCATTCGTCAGCGCATGATAGGGGGCCTCGGTTTGAATCTTTTTAAAAGCACTGATCGGATAATAAACCGGCACATGGAAACTGTTTGTATAATATTCACGATCGGTAACGCCCGGGATGACTCCGTATTTTACTTTATCAATCCTCACAAATCTTCCGGAAAGCCCCTCTGCCGGCGTTGCAAGAAGTGTAAAATTGAGATGTGTCTTTTCGCTCTCTTCATCCATGCGCTGTCTCATATGGGAAATAATTTTAAGTCCCATCTTCTGACTCTCTGCACTCTCTCCGTGGTGTTTTCCGGTAAGAGCGACCAACGATTCTGCCAATCCAATAAAGCCTATTGAAAGTGTTCCGTGCTTTAAAACTTCCGCAACGCTATCCTCAGGGCCAAGCTTTTCGGAATCCAGCCAAATCCCCTGTCCCATCAGGAACGGATAATGATAGACTTTTTTACTGCACTGAATCTTAAAGCGATGCAGCAGTTGGCGAATCACAAGGTCAATCCGCTGATCCAAAATTTCAAAGAACTTCTTTTCGCTGCCTTTAGATTCAATTCCGATTCTCGGCAGATTGATACTGGTAAAGCTTAGGTTTCCTCTTCCGCAGGTAACTTCCTTGGTGCGGTCATGCACATTTCCCATTACACGGGTACGGCAGCCCATATAAGCGACCTCGCTGTCATAGCTTCCATCATAATACTGAAGATTAAAAGGAGCATCCAGGAAGCTGAAATTAGGGAACAGGCGCTTTGCACTGCATTTCATTGATTCCCGGAAAAGATCGTAATTAGGATCTTCTTTGGAATAATTGACGCCGTCTTTGACCTTAAAAATCTGTACCGGGAAAATCGGCGTTTCACCAGCGCCAAGTCCCGCCTCGGTTGCTTTGAGCAGATTTTTCATGACCATACGTCCTTCTGGACTGATATCCGTTCCATAATTCAGGCTGGAGAACGGTACCTGTGCGCCTGCACGGGAATTCATAGTATTAAGATTATGGATCAGAGCTTCCATCGCTTGATAAGTTGCACGATCCGTATCAGATAACGCCGACTTTACCGCAAAAGCGTTTGCCTTTTTGGCTTCTTCTTCGGAAATTTTCTGAAATCCATTCTCTTCCTGATGGCGCGGCAGATAATCACAAAGTGCTTTCTCCATTTTTTCTTCATTGCTCATAGAAATAGTCTCTGTAAGATTCTTTTTCAAATCTTCAACGAGGAGCTGTGCATCCTGCTGATTCATCCCCAAAGCAATCTCAAAGTAATTTTTTAGTGCATAGAAATAAGATTTTCGGTATGTTTTAGCAACACCAGGCGCCATTGAATAATCAAAATTCGGAACAGATTGTCCACCGTGCATCTCATTCTGGTTTGCCTGAATCGCAATGCAGGCAAGCGC
>DHOF01000097.1:7691-7946 GCA_002411615.1 Ruminococcaceae bacterium UBA5397 | reverse complement strand
TATGGTAAAACCGGGACAGTTTGCGAATATTCTGGTGCCGAATAAGCTTCTGCGCCGGCCAATTTCAATCTGCAGTGCCCAAAATGGCTGCTTGCGCTTTGTCTTTCAGATTCGTGGAGAGGGAACGGAACTTCTTTCCCACTTTGAAGTAGGGGATACGCTCGATTTTTTGGCTCCGCTGGGAAATGGGTTTCCAGTGGAGAATCTTCAGAAAAAAGCGATCTTTGTCGGGGGCGGAATCGGGGTCCCTCCACT
>DHOF01000097.1:6277-7540 GCA_002411615.1 Ruminococcaceae bacterium UBA5397 | reverse complement strand
CGGTCCCTCCACTTTTGGGACTTGCACAGAAATACGGGAAAAACGGGACGGCCGCTTTAGGGTTCCGTTCAAAAGAAGCAGTGATTCTGGAAAAGGATTTTGCTGCTGTGGGGAGCACTGTCAAAATTGCAACAGATGACGGCAGCGTTGGACATCATGGGTTTGCAGCTGATTTTTTGGAGGAAACTCCATTTGATCTCTGCTATGCCTGTGGGCCAAAACCAATGCTCAAAGCAGTATCAAAATTATGTAAACAAATGAACAAGCCGTGCTGGATTTCTTTGGAAGAACGTATGGCCTGCGGGATAGGCGCATGCCTTGGCTGTGCCGTGGAACTCAAAAGATCAAACGGAGAAAGCTATTATGGTCATGTCTGTAAAGACGGGCCGGTCTTTTCCTCAGAGGAGGTGGTTCTGTGAGTGAGCGTCTGCATGTAAAGATTGCTGGGATCAACTTTGAAAACCCTCTGATTGCAGCTTCCGGTACTTTCGGGTTTGGACGGGAATTTGCGGAATTTTATCCGTTGAAAACGTTTGGAGGAATTTCCTGCAAAGGGCTTACTTTAAAGGAACGTGCTGGAAATCCGCCGCCGAGAATTGCGGAAACGCCGGGCGGCATGCTTAATTCTGTCGGGCTTCAAAATCCCGGTGTGGAGCATTTTATCCGGGAAGATCTGCCGTGGATCAGACAGCAGGGACCCATTGTCATTGCAAATATTGCGGGGAGCACGGTGGACGATTATTGTCAAATGGCACAGCGGCTCTCCCAAACGGAAGTCGATTTGATAGAGCTCAACATTTCCTGCCCGAACGTCAAAGAAGGCGGAGCGGCTTTTGGAACCTCCTGCGAAAGCGTAGAAAAGATTACAAAAGCAGTGCGGGCGTTTTGCAAAAAGCCGCTGATTGTAAAGCTTTCTCCCAATGTATCAAATATTGCAGACATCGCCGCAGCGGCGGAGTCGGAAGGCGCCGATGCAGTCTCTCTGATCAATACTCTTACCGGAATGCGGATCGATTTAAAGACCCGCCGCCCAATTCTGCACAATAACACTGGGGGATTAAGCGGCCCAGCTGTTTTTCCGATAGCAGTACGAATGGTTTTTGAAGCGGCTTCCCGAGTGAAAATTCCAGTGATCGGCCTAGGGGGAATCACCTCTTGGCAGGATGTGGTGGAGATGTTCCTTGCGGGGGCATCTGCAGTTCAAATTGGGACAGCCTTGTTTCATGACCCTTATGCACCGGTAAAAATTCTGGAAGGACTCGA
>DHOF01000097.1:328-5949 GCA_002411615.1 Ruminococcaceae bacterium UBA5397 | reverse complement strand
GACTGTGATGTCAGCGGAAATGGAAGAGTACAGCTCGATCTGCTCAGCATTCGCTGCCGTAATCTGCCGCTGGATGCTATTTACTCGAGTCCTCTGAAACGGGCTTACTGCACAGCAGAGGCTGTTGGTCGGTATCATAAGATTAAAATCCAGACAGATCCCCGCTTGGAAGAAATTAACGGGGGCGACTGTGAAGGAACCCGATGGGACGATTTTTCCAAGAATTTTCCGCAGCAGAATCAAGAGTGGTATCAGACACCATGGAATTTTGCAGCACCTCATGGCGAAACCATGAGGCAGGTCTATGATAGAACCTGGCAGGCGATGGAGGATATTGTGGATAAAAATCAGGGAAAAACCATTGCGGTCGTTTCTCATGGCTGTGCAATTCGGAATCTTCTCTGCCATGCAATGGGAAAAAAGCTGGAACAGATCAACGATGTGAACTGGTGCGATAATACAGCTGTCAGTATTTTGAAGTTTTCATCTCCAAAAGCTCTTCCCAAAATTGTGCTTTTAAATGATGCTTCTCACTTGACGCCGGAAGTTTCTGTTTTTGCACATCAGGGCTGGTGGAAAAAAGAAAATCAGATGGAGGAACCGTCATGAAGATTCTTGCAGTCGATCTGGGACATGCCCGTACAGGCCTTGCAATCTGTGATGAAGGAGAAATCTTAGCTTCTCCTCTGATGGTGCTGCCGTCTTATAATTGGGATAAACTTTTAATTGAGGTTGCAGAACAGGTGAAAAAAACCGGTGCCGGCGCCGTTGTGATCGGTCTTCCAAAAAACATGGACGGAACAGAGGGCGAAAGCGCTCAGAACGCACGGGACTTTGCGCAGAAGCTTTCAGAGAAAATTTCGGCTGCTGTTCATTTGCAGGATGAACGGTGTACAACAATGGTGGCGCATACTTATCTTAACGATACAAATGTGCGGGGAAAAAAGCGAAAAGCGGTTGTTGACGCCGTTGCTGCAACGATTATTTTGCAGGATTATTTAAGCGCGCATTCTTGACTTTTATACAAAAATAGATATACTAATTGTTAGATGATTATCTAAATGATTAGAAAGAGAGGGTCTAATATGGCGTTTCAGAAAACATTTAAAGCGCTGTCGGATCCCACTCGGCGAGATATTTTGGAGCTGCTAAAAAGTGGCAGTCGGTCGGCTGGTGATATTGGAAACCATTTTGATCTGACAGGCGCTACGGTTTCACATCACCTTGCAATTTTAAAAGAGGCCGATCTGGTTCGGGATAAAAAAGAAGGAAAATTTGTTTATTATGAATTAAATCTAAGTGTCTTTGAAGAATTGATGGCGTGGGTAACCAAATTTACGGGGGAGAAAAAGTGAAACGAATTTTTGAGAAAGATATTTTTGGACTGATTGGTATTGTTTTAATCAGTTTGATTGTAGCGGCTGTTTCTTACCCCAGTCTGCCGGATCGGATTCCCGTGCACTGGGGAATTACAGGAACAGTAGATTCAACAGATGGAAAATGGGCCATCTTTTTTTATCCGCTTTTTATGTTGGCACTTTTGATTTTTCTTCGGATACTGCCAAAGATTGATCCCAAAAAGGAAAACTATCAAAAATTCGGGCGGCAGTATAACATCATTCAGCTGGTGCTTTGCCTGTTTATGCTGATGATGGAAATTTATGTGATCTTATGGTGCCGCGGCATGAAATTTGATATGGGAACAGCCGTTATGCTGATTGTAGGATGTTTATTTATCGTTTTGGGAAATTTGATGCCAAAATTTCGCGTAAACTGGTTTTGCGGGATCCGTACACCATGGACACTTGCGAATGAAGAGGTTTGGTATTGCACGCATCGCTTTGGGGGAAAGGCCTTTTTCTGTGCCGGATTTTTAATGATTCTTTCAGCATTTTTGCCTGCTCCTTGGAAGGTAGCGGCGTTTGTCGGAGAGGGAATTTTGTTAATTTCCCCGGTTGTCTATTCTTATTTTTGCTACCGAAAGCAGAACCCAAAACCTTAAAGGAAGGGAAGTTAAGAAATGGCGCTCGGAATTGTTTTAATTGTTGTTGCGGCTGTTTTGCTAATTTTTGCGGTGATGTGCGCAATGGAAAAGGGACCTCTGTGGACACTGACCTATTTTTCGGCTTCGGGAAAAGAGCGGGAAGAGCTAAAGACAAGAGAAAATTACCGGCTTTCGGCACTGATTTGCGGCGGGGCGGGAATTGCATTCTTGGTGGTTGCCTGTGTTCTCCTTTTTAGATAAGCAGCGGAAGAAGCAAAAGAAGGATTGCTTTTATCAGCGGAACAGAAAAAAGAATGAGTATGGTTAACAAAATCGGCCAATCAGTTTTTTGATACTGATTGGCCGATTTTTATTTTTTAAGATGTTTTATTTGGTTGGGATCGCAGTTGGACAAGCACAGGATTCGCATTCCGGAATTTCACCTACAAATGGGGTGGGGTCGACTCCCTTGCGCTTATAGTAGTCGCTGACGGCTGCTTTAATTGCTTGTTCGGCTAAAACAGAACAGTGTACTTTAACCGGCGGAAGTCCATCCAGAGCCTCCATGACTGCTTTGTTTGTTAGCTTTAAAGCATCTCCGATGCTTTTCCCTTTGATCAGTTCTGTTGCCATGCTGCTGGTGGCAATTGCTGCACCGCAGCCAAAGGTTTTGAATTTAACATCGGTAATAACATCGTTTTCTACTTTAATATACATCCGCATGATATCGCCGCAGCGGGGGTTGCCTACTTCACCAATACCATTTGCGTCTGGAATTTCGCCAACATTGCGTGGGTGTGCGAAATGGTCCATTACTTTCTCACTGTATGCCATATTGATTCCTCCTAAAATTCATTTAGAAATATTTTTAGCAGACCAAAACTTTGTGCCTAATTTTTATCAGTCGTAATTGATTGGAAAATGTACTTTTCCTTCCTTGATTTCTTCCCATAGAGGAGAGAAGCTGCGCAGATAGTTGACAATCTGGGGGATTTCCTGAAGAAGAAAATCAACATCTTCTTCGGTATTCTGGTCGCCGAAAGAAATTCTCAGAGAGCCATGAGCAATCTCATGAGGAAGCCCGATGGAGAGAAGTACATGGCTTGGGTCCAGACTTCCGGAAGTGCAGGCAGAACCGGAAGAAGCACAGACGCCGCGCAGATCAAGCTGCAGCAGAAGGCTTTCTCCTTCTACACCTTCAAAGCACATGTTTACGTTGCCGGGAAGCCGGTGCTCACGGTCCCCGTTGATGTGGCTGCGCTCAATTTTCAGCAGACCGTCAATTAGACGATCACGCATCTTGGAGAGACGAGCAGCCTTTTCGTCGATATGATCGCAGGCATTCTTGAGTGCTACGCTCATCCCAACGATTCCGGCAACATTTTCCGTGCCGGCACGATGCCCTTTTTCCTGTGCGCCGCCTTCGATCAAGTTCGGCAGAATAATTCCTTTTCTAATATAAAGAGCGCCGACGCCCTTCGGACCATGAAATTTATGTGCCGAAATGGAGAGCATGTCAATATTCTGTGCTTTAACATCGATATGAATGTTTCCTGCGGCCTGTACGGCATCCGTATGGAAAAGGACACCATGCTTTTTGCAGATCGCACCGATTTCGGGGATCGGCTGAATCGTGCCAATTTCGTTATTTGCATACATGATCGTGACAAGTGCGGTATCCGGACGAATGGCTGCTTCCAGCTCTTCCGGGCGGACGATCCCGTTGTGATGCACATCCAAATAGGTGACTTCGAATCCCTCTTTTTCCAGGACGGCGCAGGTATGAAGAACTGCGTGATGCTCAAATTTACTGGTGATAATGTGCTTTTTCCCTTTTTTGGCCATCAGATGAGCAACCCCTTTGATGGCCCAGTTGTCTGCTTCGCTTCCGCCGGAGGTGAAATAAATTTCATCGGGCTGTGCGTTAAAACATCCGGCAATGGATGCACGGGCCTCTTCCAGAGCCTTCTTTGCCTTGCGGCCTACAGAATACAGGCTGGAAGCGTTGCCGAATCCTTCGATAAAATAAGGCTCCATGGCTTTTAAAGCCTCAGGAGAAACCGGCGTTGTCGCGGAATTGTCTACATAAATTAGTCTGTCCATGTTTCTACCTTCTTCATTTTAAAATTGAGCAGAATTGCTTCTGCAGATCTAATTGAGTTCTTTACGAGATTAATGTACACCATTTTAGTGTACATTTCAAGGGCTTTTTCAAAAAAACCTACTAAAACAATAGAAATATAAAATAAAAATAAAAAAGATGAAAAACAATTCATCTTTTTAGTACTTTTTTATATTCTTTTGACTTTATTCTTTTTGAGAACGGTATTTAGTGGATTCTGAGACTGCCAGTTGATCACAGCGCTCATTTTCTGGGTGGCCGGCGTGTCCTTTTACCCAGCAGAAAGTGACCTTGTGGCGTTCTAAAAGCTGCAAAAGCTGTTCCCAAAGGTCAGAGTTGAGTGCGGGCTTTTTATCAGCTTTACGCCAGCCGTTTCGTTTCCAAGAGCGTGCCCATCCCTTGTTGATTCCATCGCAGACGTACCGACTGTCACTTGTCAAAGTTACTATACAAGGTTCTTTTAAACACCTAAGTGCTTCGATTACGCCGGTTAGCTCCATGCGGTTATTTGTCGTTTGAGCGGCGCCTCCGGAAAGCTCTTTTGTTTTTCCATTATAAGAAAGAATGGCACCCCAACCTCCGGGGCCGGGATTGCCGGAACAGGCGCCGTCTGTAAAAATCGTAACTTCTTTCATAAGATAAGAGGTTCCTTTCAAAATATAGAGCAAAACATAAATTTTATTTTTTTATTATAGCATGGATTCCAAATTAAATCGATTACTTTTCCCGTTTTGTGGGAATACTCGAAAAAGAGAAATGCGACGGCTTGACACCGTTTTAGAATCCATGTACAATAGTTCTGATATACGTGTTCGGCTTAATTGTATTTTGTATGGGAAAAAGGAAATTTTGTCTAAAACTTGATATCAAATCCTCTTTGATAAAAGTGGATTTTTTTGTAAGCGTTTTTATTTTAAATTTAAAAATAGGGAGCAAGTTGCTTTTTCTTGGCACCGGATGCAGGAAAAAAACAGGCTCCAAATGGAGGTTTCTTCTGTGATTGAAAAAAAGAATATGCAAAAGCAAACTCCCCTTTATGGGAAGGTGGATGCACAGGCAAAGCCTGCGGACCAGTTTTTAGGGGGAGGGATTGTCCTGCCTGCTCCGAAGGCAGAGACGCCCAAAAAGGTGGAGACGTCTATAAAGGCGGAGGCACCCAAAAAGACAGAGGTACCCGCAAAAGATCAGGCAGCAAAGCAATATCATTATCGCCGTCCGCGCAGACCGGCACCGAAAAAGATAGAACCGGTTGTGAATGGGCAGGGGATTGTTCCTTCGGAGAATCGAGCGCCGGAAGCTGCACAAAAACCAAAGAATATGCAAAATCAAAACACAAAGCAGAATACACAGCGCAACAGAAGACCACGTACAAATCGTGCACTCAAGCCTTCTATTAAGGTGTATTTTCTTGGCGGACTCAATGAAGTGGGCAAAAACTTTACCCTTTTTGAGTGCGGCAATGACATGATGATTGTGGACTGCGGAATGGCGTTTCCGGATGACGATATGCTGGGT
>DHOF01000097.1:0-142 GCA_002411615.1 Ruminococcaceae bacterium UBA5397 | reverse complement strand
TCCGGATGACGATATGCTGGGTGTCGATTTGGTCCTTCCGGATTTTACGTTTGTCGAGCGCAATGTAGATAAAATTCGCGGAATTGTTGTAACGCACGGACACGAAGATCATATTGGGGGACTTCCTTATTTACTCAAGAAG
>DHOF01000018.1 GCA_002411615.1 Ruminococcaceae bacterium UBA5397 | reverse complement strand
CAAAGTTCCATTTTTCATTTGAAGACCATGACCCGGTGCAACTGCAAACAATGTTAACGGCCAGTCTTTTCTCCAGCCTTCCACAACACTTGTCAGCTCCACTTGAGGCAGCCAGCTTTCCCCATAATCTTCGCTTTTCTGAAAATACAATCGTTTATAATCCTCATTCCAGAAAAAATAAACCTCCTTTCCTGTTCCTGAAATCATCAGAGGATTATGTACCATAACTCCGTCTTTTTCCTTTTTTAAAGCGAAAGGTTCCCCAAAACTTTTTCCTTTGTCACAGCTTCGCCGCAAGAGCAATCTTCGCTGATCTGACGCAGCAGCACGTGCCTCATAATACAGCAGAATGTCATCGTTACTAAGCACCACCATGCCTGGAACTCGGTACATACCATAACCGTTTTCTCCATACGTCTCGATGTCTGTTAGAGAAATTCCACTCATTCGATCGGCTCCCTTTCTTTCAAACTTCCTTTTCCCTATTATATCGTTCTATTACATTATTTTTCGTATCTAATTGTATTATAGTTAGATCTTAATAAAATGCAAGTACTAAACAAAAATTATGCACATAATTTTTGTTATTAAGTCAATTTGCACTTGTCAGAAAATGATTCTACGAGTAAAATAAAAGCAGATAAAGGCCGCGCTCTTGTGCTGCCTTTATTTTGATCACGAAACTAATCAATTCGTCTTTCAAAATGGAAGGTGGACAAAAACATGTACTATTTATCACATTATTCCTCCCCCGTGGGCTTTTTATCTCTAGTGGCAACCGATGATTCCCTGGTAGGGCTATGGATAGAAGGACAAAAATATTTTAAAAGCACTTTGACAAATCCCCCAATTGAGCAGGAAAATCTGCCCATCCTATCCATGACAAAACTTTGGCTGGATCGATATTTTGCAGGGGAAAAGCCTTCTATTTCCGAACTATCCCTCTCCCCTTCCGGCAGCGAATTTCGCCAAACGATCTGGAAAATTTTATGCTCTATCCCATATGGTCAAGTCATGACATACGGAGAGGTTGCTAAAGAAGCGGCAGTCATCATGAAAAAAGAAAAGATGTCTGCACAGGCAGTCGGCGGTGCAGTAGGACACAATCCGATTTCCATCATCATTCCCTGCCATCGGGTCATCGGTACAAACGGGAAGCTCACCGGCTATGCAGGTGGGATTGATAAAAAGCAAAAGCTGTTGGAACTAGAAGGCGTTGATCTATTAAAAATACAACGTGAAAAGAAAGCAAAAGCAGCTCCACAAAATTCATAAGCAAATCCATTGTTTTTTCCTTTTTCTGTATGTTAACTTTTGATTTGTCCATACTGAAAAAGAGGTGATTGCTTTGAAAGACATGGAACTGCCTTTGGGATTCGGTATGGCGCTGGCACAAAATGAAGCCGCCATGCAAAAATTTGAATCCTTATCCAAAGAGGAAAAAGAAGCTATTCTTCAAAAAACGCACACGATCGATTCCAAAAACGAAATGCGTGCATTGGTTGACAGCCTTGCTTCTGAAAATTTTTCCGCTTTTTCATGAAAGAAAGAAGCCTGCAAATTGGTTCTCATGAATCAACCTGCAGGCTTCTTTTAATATTCTTTTGATTTCTGTTCGTTTTCTTTTAAAATCTGCGATGGCATTTTCCACGCATTATGATTGGTATGTAAAAGATCATGCGCTTTTCCCTTAAGCGGTTGTCCTAAATATTTTCGATACAAAGCTTGAACTTCCGGATTTTCATGGGAGAAGCGAAGGGGCATTGCAGAATCCATTTGCCATAGACACTCTCCGCGCTTTTCTGCTAATTCCAGTCCTTCATGAATCGGCTGTCCACCGCCTCCGGCACAACCTCCCGGGCAAGCCATCACTTCTACAAAGTCATAGGAAACATCACCTTTATCGATTGCTTCCATCAGCCCGCGTGTATTGGAAAGGCCGCTTACCGCCGCCACATGAATCTTTCCAATTTTCGGAATGGAAAACGTTCCTTCCTTCCACAGGTGTGTTTTGTAAACAAGTGGGAAAGCATCTGGATCCGGCTTGGAGCCCGTCAAAAAGCAATACGCCGAACGCAGCGCAGCCACCATTACGCCTCCGGTAGCACCAAAGATCACACCGGCTCCCGTGCTGGTCCCCAGCGGAGAATCAAAGGATTCCTCCTTTAAATTGACCGGTACAATATGTTCACTGCGAAAAACACGGCAGATTTCACGGGTCGTAAGCACCGCATCTACCGACGGCACTCCGTGAGTGTCTTTCATAGTTGGCAATTCACATTCCTGCTTTTTGGCAATACACGGCATGATAGAAACGACAAACAGTTTTTTCGGGTCAATCCCCTTCTGCTCTGCAAAATAGCTCTTTGCGACCGCTCCGAACATCTGCTGCGGAGATTTTGCTGTAGAAAGGCAATCTATATAAGAAGGATACTGCGATTTTAAGAACCGTACCCATGCCGGGCAGCAGGAAGTAAACATCGGCCAACGATATTGATTGCGGTGGGTCAATTTTTTAGCGAGCTCATGGCTTTCTTCTACGATCGTCAAATCAGCGGAAAAATCGGTATCAAAAACATAATCAAAGCCAACATGCCGCAAAGCTGCCACCAAGCGGCCAATCGTTGCAAACTCCGGTGAAAGCTGGAACGCTTCCGCCCATGCCACCCGAACAGCGGGCGCAATCTGCACTACCGTTGTGATTTCCGGATCTGCCAAAGCATGAAACACTTCATTTGTATCATCTCTGGCGGTGAGTGCCCCGGTAGGACAATGGGTCACGCACTGCCCACAATAAGTGCAGTCAGTATCTTTAAGCTTTCGGTTATAAGAAACATCAACCGTTGTTCTGGATCCAGTTCCAGCCACATCCCAAATCTTCATATTCTGTATTTTATCACAGATTTGGATACACCGCATACACTTAATGCACTTACTGGCTTCTCGAATCAAAGGCACATCCATATCGATCTCGGTGCGCTCGATACGAACCCGATATGGCTGATAGTGAATATTCAGATCATTGGAAAGCTTTTGCAGCATACAGTTCCCATTGCGGATACAGGTGGTACAGCTCGTATCATGCTGAGAAAGGATCAGCCTCAGATTGGTACGCCGAGCCTGCCGAACACGGGGAGAATTCGTGCGGATCACCATGCCCTCCAGCAATTCATTATTACAGGCCGGCACAAGACGATCTGTCCCCTCTACCTCTACAACGCAGACACGACAAGCTGCAATTTCATTGATTTCTTTTAGATAGCACAAATGAGGAATCAAAATTCCAACACTTTTTGCAGCGTCCAAAATTGAAGTTCCATTTTCTACACAGACAGAAAGGCCGTCTATTGTTGCGTTTACCATTGTTTTTCACGACCTCCCTTAAAGTTTCCATATCCAAAGTGATCACACCGCAGACAGCGAGACGATTCCTGCTTGGC